>JAKEHP010000209.1 GCA_022614955.1 Candidatus Methylomirabilota bacterium | reverse complement strand
CTCATCCGGCACTAACGTCCGGCAGACCGATCCGGCCGCCCCCGGAGGGTGGGGAGATGGCAAGGGGAAATACCGCGGCGCCGGTTCTGGATCTCGAGGAAAGGCTCGCCGCCGCCCCTCCCGGCCTCCCGCCGGACTTCGGCGCGGATGGGCCCCCGCCCGACCCTCGCCCGCCTGCCGGGCCGGTCGTCAGCAGCGCCCGCCTGGGCATGCTGGTGTTCCTGGGGGCGGAGGCGATGTTCTTCGCCGGACTGATCGGGGCCTTCCTGGTCTTTCGCTTCGGGAGCTTGACCTGGCCCCCGGCGGGCCAGCCGCGCCTGCCCGTGGGGGTGACCGCCGTCAACACGGTTATCCTCCTCCTCAGCGGCTACACCATGTACCGGGCCCTGCGGGCGATCCGGGGGGGGAACCGGCGGGGACTCGCCGGCGGGCTCCTGGCCACGGCGCTCCTGGGCGCGGTCTTCCTGGGCGTGCAGGGGGTGGAGTGGTTGCGGCTGATCCACTTTGGCCTCACCCTCTCCACGGGCGTCTACGGGGCCACCTTCTACACGCTGATCGGGACCCACGGTCTGCACGTGCTGGGCGCACTCCTCTGGCTGGCCGTGGTGCTCGTCGGCGTGACGCGGAACCGCTTCTCGGCGGCCCGCCACGTTGCCGTTGAGCTGTGCGGGATGTACTGGTACTTCGTGGTGGGCCTCTGGCCCATTCTCTTCGGACTTGTCTACCTGAACTGAAGCGGCCGGCGGGCGCTGGCCCGCAGAGGGAGACGGGGGCGGGGTGAGGGACTGATGCGCATGCGGAGGCGCGCGGCGCTGGTTGCCTGGGGCAGTGCGGCCGGGGTGTGGCTCGTCCCGGTGGCGGCGCAGGCCTGTGCCGTCTGTTGGACCGGGGCCGGGTCACCGGAGCACGACGCGCTGGCGCGCGGCTTCTACTGGGGCGTGCTCTTCCTCATGGCGATGCCCTTCGCCGTCGCGGCGTCAATCGGAGGGTGGCTGTGGTACGCGCATTGGCGAGGCCGCGGCCGCCGCTCGCAAGAGACCTCCGTCCACGGTCTTGCCTGGACGCAGCAGGGGAGGGGAGAGTGAGCCAGGTCGCTGTGGCCCATCCGGGCGTTGAGCCGGCCGAGTCCCCCCTCACGCCGGAGAGTTGGGGCAAGCTGGGGATGTGGATGTTCCTGGTCGGGGACGCCATGTCCTTCGGGGGTCTCCTCGCTGGGTACGGCGCGCTTCGGTTCGGCAGCGCGGACTGGCCCGTCCCGTCGAATGTCCTGGGGGTGCCGCTGACGGCCCTCATGACCTTCCTGCTCATCTGCAGCAGCGTCACCATGGTGAAAGCCCTGGCCGCCATCCGGAAGGGGGACCGGCGAGGGCTGAGGAACTTCCTCCTGCTGACGATCCTGGGCGGCCTGACCTTTCTCGGCCTGCAGGCCTACGAGTGGACGCACCTGATCACAGAGATCCTGCCGCCGAAGGGGCTCACCTTTACGCGCCATCTCTTCGGAACGACGTTTTTCGTCCTGACGGGTTTCCACGGCATGCATGTGACCGGCGGGGTCATCTACCTCTCCTGCATCGTCATGCAGGGGGTGCGCGGGAAGTACTCCCGGGACCGCTGGGAGCCGGTCGAGCTCGTCGGGCTCTACTGGCACTTCGTGGATCTGGTCTGGATCCTGATCTTCACCTTCGTCTACTTGCTCTGAAGCGCGGACGGCCCGGAACCGGTACCACCTAACGGGGAGAGCGATGGCGACCGCCCACGCGGAACCCAACTACATGGCAATCTTCTGGTGGCTCTTCGCCCTGACCATCGCGGAGGTCGCGGTAATCTACATGGGGTTGCCGAAGCTCGCCCTCGGCATCCTCCTGGTCGGCTTGGCCCTGTCCAAGGCCGCGCTGGTGGCGATGTATTTTATGCACTTGAGATTCGAGCGGCGGACGCTGGCCCTGATTGTGATGACTCCCCTCTTCCTCTGCGTCCTCTTGGTCTTCGCGCTGCTGCCCGATCACTCCGCCGTCCCGCACCAATCCGCCGCATCCTCTCGCCCGCCCGCGGCCGCACAGCAATAGTTCTCCTCCAGGGCCCGGGGGCAGGCGGCGTCTTCTCAGGGCCACGGGGCGCACGGTGAAACCGCAGGAAGGGCTCGTCCGGCCGTGGGATTTCACACTTCAGAGGCTTCTCTGGAGCGCGCTCGTCCTCGTGCTGGTGGGGGTGGTGGTCGCCGGCACCTGGTCCCTCCTGCGCGGGGGACTCGCCGGTCGGATGCCGGGAGCGGGTGGCTCTCCGCGCCTGCCCGTCTATGGCTCGGTCCCCGATTTCTCCCTGACGGAGCGGAGCGGTCGGTGGGTCGGGGGGTCGGAACTCCGGGGGAAGGTCTGGATTGCCAATTTCATCTACACCCACTGTTCCGACACCTGTCCCCTGCAGAGCGGCCAGATGGCGCGGTTCCAGGCCGAGTTCGCGGCCGAAGGGGATGTCCGGCTGGTCTCGATCACGGTGGATCCGGAGCGGGACACACCCGAGGTCCTCTCCCGGTACGCGGACCGCTTCGGCGCCGCCCTCGGTGGCTGGCTCTTCCTGACCGGTGAGAAAGAGGCGATCCACCGCCTCGCCCGAGAGGCCTTCCGATTGGGCGTGGTCGAGCCCGGGGAGGTGGGGGAGAGCCCGCTGGACGAAGCCTTTCCGCCCCTCCGGCTTCCCGACCGGGAGGCCCGGGGGCGGGTGGGCGCCCGGATCTTCTCCCAGGCGTCGGCCCTGGCCCATCCCGGGCACGCCGTCCAACTGATGATGCACAGCTCCCGGTTCGTCCTGGTGGATCGCGTATCCCGCATCCGGGGCTACTACGACAGCAGAGACGAGGAGAGCCTCCGGCGACTCCGCCAACACGTCCGGGCTCTGCTCCGAGAAACATGACCGGGGTCTCGCTCACGGACCTGCCCGCCTTCAACGCCGCACTGAACGGGATCAGCACTCTCCTGCTCGCCTCCGGCTACCTCTGCATCCGCCGGCGAAAAGTGACAGCCCACAAGCTCTGCATGGGGTCGGCCTTCGTGACCTCCACCCTGTTCCTGATCTCCTACCTGACGTATCACTACCACGTCGGCTCGGTGCCCTTCGGGGGACGGGGCTGGATCCGCGCGGTCTACTTCACGATCCTCATCTCCCACACCGTGCTGGCCGCGACGATCGTGCCCTTGGCGCTGGTGACCCTCTCCCGGGCCTTGCGGGGCCGCTTCAGCGCCCACGTCCGGGTTGCGCGCTGGACCCTCCCCCTGTGGCTGTACGTCTCGGTCACCGGGGTCGTGGTCTACTGGATGCTGTACCACCTCTCGCCGCGCCTGTAATCATAGTAAGATGCTCGATGTGCGGCGGGTCGGGCGGATCCTCTGGAGGGGCGTGCGCCTGCGCTGCCTGCGGTGCGGCGCCGGCCCGCTGTTCCGTGGACCCTTCAGGATGCACGTGGAGTGTCTCGTCTGCGACCTCACCTTTGAGCGGGAGCAGGGGTATTTCGTGGGAGCGATTTACATCAACTATGGCGCCACCGCGCTGCTGCTCGTGGCGGGATTCTTCGCGCTCGAGCGATTCACCGACATCTCCGTCACCCAGCAACTCCTCCTCTGGGGCGCTTTTGCCATCGTGCTTCCGCTGGGTTTCTTCCGGCACTCCCGGAGCCTGTGGATGAGTCTCGACTACATTGTCAACCCCGCGGACGGGCCTCCCCCTCCCGGGACGGCGCGCGGGTCATGAGCAGCAGGGCGCCAGGGACCGACACGCCTGCCGTCGAGGTCGAGGACCTCCGGCACCTCTACGGGCCTCGCCAGGCGCTGGCGGGGGTGACCTTCCGCGTCTCCCGCGGGGAGATTTTTGGCTTCCTCGGGCCGAACGGCGGGGGCAAGACGACCCTGTTCAAGATCCTCTCCACCCTCATGCCGGCGACCGGGGGGACCGTGCGGGTCCTGGGCCGGGACCTGGCCCGCGAGGCCCGCGCGGTCCGGAGGCGCCTGGGGGTGGTCTTCCAGCGCCCGAGCCTCGACCCGAAGCTCACGGTGGCCGAGAACCTCCGGCACCACGGGCACCTCTACGGCTTGCAGGGGGGCGCGCTCCGGCGCCAGGCGCAGGGCATGCTCGCCCGGTTGGGGCTCAACGACCGGGCGGCCGACCTGGTGGAGACGCTCTCCGGGGGCCTGCAGCGGCGGACCGAGCTCGCCAAAGGACTGCTCCACCGGCCCGACCTGTTGCTCCTCGACGAGCCCAGCACGGGCCTCGATCCGGGCGCGCGCCGGGACTTCATGGCCTACCTGCAACAGCTCCGGGCGGAGGACGGGGTGACGGTTCTGCTGACCACGCACTTCATCGAGGAGGCCGAGCGGTGCGACCGGGTGGGCATCCTTCACCGGGGGAGGCTGGTGGCCACGGGGACCCCGGAGGAGCTGAAGGGGCGGATTGGCGGCGATGTGGTCGTGGTCCGCGCGAAGGACCCCGAAGGGGTGCGGAAGAAGATGCGGGATCGGTTCGGGGCGGAGCCCGCGCTCGTGGAGGGAACCTTACGGCTGGAGCGGGCCCGGGGGCACGAGTTCGCGCGCGAACTGGTGGAGGCCTTCCCCGGGGAGATCCAGGGGGTGACCTTCGGCAAGCCGACCCTGGAGGATGTGTTCATCCACCTGACGGGCCACCGCTTCTGGGACGAGGGGGCGGCGGGAGGGGAAGCGGCATGATTGGCGGGTTCCTCCCGGTGGCGACGCTCTGGTGGCGGGAGGTAGTGCGGTTCTGCCGGCAGCGGAGCCGCGTGGTGGGCGCGTTCGCCCAGCCCGTCCTCTTCTGGCTCCTGCTTGGCGGGGGACTGGGCGCCTCGTTCCAGCCGCCCGGGGCCCCGCCGGGGACGGGCTACCTCGAGTACTTCTACCCCGGCACGATCGCCCTGGTCGTTCTCTTCACCGCCATCTTTGCGACCATCTCCACGGTCGAGGACCGGCAGCGCGGGTTCCTGCAGGGCGTGCTCGTGGCGCCCGTCCCGCGCGCGAGCATCGTGCTGGGCCAGGCCCTCGGCGGCACCACGCTCGCCCTGGGCCAGGGCCTGCTCCTGCTCCTCCTCGCGCCGCTCCTCGGGATCCCCCTGAGCATCCTCTCGGTGCTCTCGGTGGTGGGGGTGATGTTCTTCATGGGGTTTGGCCTGACCAGCCTCGGGCTGGTGATTGCCTGGCGGATGGATTCCACACAGGGGTTCCATGCGATCATGAACCTGATCCTGATCCCCCTGTGGCTCCTCTCGGGCGCCTTCTTCCCCGCTTCCGGCGTCCCCCCGTGGCTCGCGTGGGCCATGCGGCTGGATCCCTTGACCTACAGCGTGGCGGCGTTGCGCCGGACACTCTACCTCGGCAACGCGGCGGCAGCGGTAGGGGTGCCCCCGCTGGCCCCATCGCTGGTGATCACGGTTCTCTTTGCTCTCTTCGCCTTCCTGGCCGCGACTGGGGTGGCCCGCCGGAGCGCCGCCTAGCCGGCTCCGGGAGGGTCGGCTTCCGTGTCCCCACCCTCGCCCCGGCGGCCGGCAGCCGGCTCCCGCCGAGCGCCAGCGCCCTCTCCGCAAGATCCCCCCAGACAGTGACCGCATCCGGGAGAGGCGGGCGCACTACGCCGCTCTCCCGTTGCGCTCGCTCTCCCGAAGCGGTAGCCTTGCGCCTGCCATGGTGGGATTGACCGACGAAGAACTGATGCGGGCGGTCCAGGCGGGCGATGAGGCCGCCTTTGCGCTCCTGTATCGCCGGTACGAGCGGCGCCTCCTCGCCTTTCTGGTTCCCTACGTGGGGGATACCGCTTTCGCCGAGGACCTCCTCCAGGAGACCTTCCTCCGGGTCTTCCGCCAGCGCGCCTCATACGAACCCCGGGCTCCCCTCCGCACCTGGCTCTACGCCATTGCCCGCAACCTGGCCCTGGATCAGTTTCGCCGTCGGCGAAGCCACCGCGAGTCCGCGTCCCCTTTGGGCGAAGAGACACAGGTCGGGCGAGACCCTGAGAGGCTGCCTGACCCGGCCCCCGATGCCCTGGGTGTTCTCACTGGTCGGGAGGCCGCGACGGCCCTGCGAGCGGCCCTCCTCGATCTCCCCGAGGAGGACCGGGCCGTCATCCTCCTGAGCAGGCTCGAGGGCCTGCGGTACCGGGAGATCGCGGAGATCCTGGGGAGCACAGAGGGGGCCGTCAAGGTCCGGGCGCACCGCGCCTTGCTAGCCCTCCGAAAACGGCTCCGCCGAGAAACCATGTAACCTTTCCCCTCCCCGTACGTTGTACCCAGTAAAGCGAGTCGTGGAGGCCGAGCCATGCTGTGCGTGGACGCCCGGGCGGAGATGCCAGCGTACCTGGCCGAGGAGCTAGACCAGGAGGTCCGGTTTCAACTCGACGCCCACCTGGCCAGATGCGCCTCCTGCCTGGCTGAGCTGGAGGCGTTCCGAGAGACCTGGGCGACCCTGGGCGCCTTGCCCGCCCCCCGTCCCGCCCCTGACCTTGAGGCCCGGGTCCTCGCCCGGGCGACCGGGGGGGTCTTCCCTGTGGGGTTGGCGCGCCTCCTCCAGCCCCTGAGGGTCCCCCTTGCCGCCCTCCTCGCTGTCCTTCTCTCCGTCGGATTCTCCACTCTCCTCCCGTACGAGGCCGCGGCCCGCCTCTGCCGGGAGGCCCTGGAGGGCTTTTTCGTTGCGAGCCGCCTGTCCGATGTGGCCACTGCCTTCCCCGTGGGGGTCCTGTACGCCGCGCTGCCCGTCCTCCTGATGGGGCTGCTTACAGCGGGGCTGAACGGCCGCCGCCCGCTGGTCAAAGGCGGCTGGACGGCGGCCCTTTTCGTCCTCGTCCTGACCCCCTACGCCCTGGCCGTCTGCTGGGCCCTTCCCGCGGCCTTCATCGGCAGTCTCCTGGCGGGTCTGACGGCGGGGGCCTTCACCGGCGGTCTCGGCGGCTTCTGGCTGGGCCGCCGGGCGGCCCCGGCAGCCGCGTCGGCCTAAATCATGGGGCCGGCGATGATGGGGAGGGGGCTTGGTGGAATGATGGATGGCGGGAATATGCAGCAGATCAACGCCGGCCATACGAGAAGGGAGGAACCGTGTCCCACCCGACTGTGACGGTTTACTCGACCCCGACGTGAGCGTCGTGCAACGCGGCCAAAGAGTTTCTTTCGGCCAAGGGGGTTCCGTACCGCAGCATTGATATTTCGCAGGATGCGGCTGCGCGGCAGGAGATGATCCGGCTCTCGGGGAAAATGGCCACCCCGGTCATCGTGGTGGACGGGGAGGTCGTGGTCGGCTTCGACCGGGGCAGGCTTCAGCGCCTCCTCGGGATCTGAGGGATGAGGCCTGACTGCCGCGGCGCTTTGCGCTACTGCCCAGGCCGGCCCGGGAGAGGTGGGGCGCGGCAACAGGAGCCTCACGGGCCGGACCCGCGACGGGGAGGTTCCGCCCAATTCTTACCACCGGTGGAAGGGGAGAAAACAAAGTGAAAAGTCCAAGTCTCGCTGGAATTGCCAAGGCACTCCGTGAATCTGAAATCCCGCCACGGTTTCAACCGGATGAGTCACGTCTGCTCATTCAGCTCTGGCGGCTCGTCGCAGAGGGCCGACCGGTGTCACCCCAGCGAGTTGAGGAAGTCGCGTCAACACTCCATGTTCCTCTCGCTGCGGCGACGTCATTTGTCAGCAAAGTGAGCGAGCGCGATGCTGAAGGCAACATCGTCGGGATCGTCGGGCTCTCTCAGAAGAGCCATCCACACCGATTCGAAGTAAACGGTCATACGCTGTCCACATGGTGTGCCTGGGACAGCCTCTTCCTGCCCATCGTGCTCAACCAGACTGCGAGGGTCCAGTCGTCCTGTCCCGCGACGAAGGTGACCATCCGGCTCACCGTAACACCGGAAAAAGTGAAGGAGGTGGAACCCCCAGGTGCCGTGATGTCCCTCGTCGTCCCGGAGGTTACGAAAAGCGGCCGGGAATCTGTGGAAGAGGTCTGGATGACCTTCTGTCACTTCGTCCATTTCTTCAGTTCCCCTGAGGCGGCGTCGAAGTGGTTCTCAGGAAAGAACCGGGAGCCGATTCTTCTGTCGGTAGAAGAGGGGTACCGGCTTGGGCGTATGGCGTTCGAGGAACTCCTGAGGGACGTGTAAGGGAGAAGCGGGTGATGCGGGAAACCGTTCCCTGCCCGGAATGTAGGCTGCCCCTGGAAGTGCCGGCCGGAGCGAAGCCAGGAGACACCATTGACTGCCCCACGTGAGCGGGGGTCTCGCTCAGGTTGAGCCGACAGAACAGCGAGTGGCGAGGGACCCTGCTGAAGCGCGTGAGCTGCGCCGTGGGGGAGGAGATGGTCATCCTCCTGGACGAGGTTCAGCCGGGGGACATCATAGAGTGCCACGGCGTGAAGCAGCGGGTGACCTACGCGTACGGTGCTTGGGCCCTGGAGCGTGCGTGAGCTGCCCCAATGCCGGAGATCGGTGGTGAGAAGAGCCATCCCACGGGAGCGGTGACGGAGAAGGGGTAAAGATGGCGAGAGGGCGAAGAGTCTCGGTTCGTACCATGACACTAATTGGGTTGCTCGCCATTGGGGCGGTCACAGGACTGGCTCTCCTGAGCAACCTTGGGAGCGGGAGCCGCAGGGAGGCCGTCCCCGGCACCCGCCTGGCTGACTTTTCGGTGCCGCGGTTTCCGCAGGGCACCCTGGCCGTGAGGGAATTCCAGGGGAGGCCGCTTGTCATTAACTTTCTGGCCTCCTGGTGCGGTTCGTGCTGGGAGGAGCTCCCCTACTTCCAGCAGGTGTCAGAGAGGTATCGGGAAAAGGGTCTGGTAGTCATCGGGATCAGTGTGCAGGATAAACCGGAGTCTGTCGGGGAAATGGTGCAGCAGCTCGGCCTAACGTTTCCCGTGGGCTTGGATCCGACCGGTGAAGTAGCGGTGGGCGAGTTCAAGTTACAGACGATTCCCATGACGTACTTTATCGCCCGGGATGGCACTGTCCGGTCCGTCTGGCGGGGGGCGATTGATGCGAAGTCCCTCGATCGGGAAGTAGGCAGGATCCTCTGAGGCCGTGGACATGGACCTGAACCCGGGGCTGTTGTCATTCGCCTTCTCGGTGGGCTGGTTCGCCGCGCTCAATCCCTGCGGCTTTGCGATGCTGCCGGCCTACGTGGCGTACCTGCTCGGGCGGGAAGGCAAGGAGGGGCACGCCCCCCGAAGCGTGTTGGCTGGCATCCTGGGCGGTGTGGCCATGACCTTCGGAGTGGTGCTCGTACTTGCCGGGGTGGGCGGGATGATCTCCGCTGTCGGCACCGCCATCGCCAGGTTCTTCCCGTGGTTTAACATCCTCGTCGGCCTGGTCTTAGCGGCCCTCGGGATCGGGATGCTGACCCGGAAGAATTTCATTCCTGACCTGGTATTCCTCAAAGTCCCGCTGCCAACCCCGGGGAGCCGGCTCGGCGGGAGCCTGGCACCGTTCTTCCTCTTCGGGGCAGGGTTTGGGATCGCCTCCCTGGGCTGCACCCTCCCGCTCTTCCTGATTGTGCTCACGCAGGCTCTCGCAGCTGGCGGCCCCCTCCAGGGCCTTGGCGTCTTCGTTGCCTATGGCCTCGGGATGGCCTCGATTCTGCTTGGTCTTTCGGTGGTGGTCGCTATCGGGAAGGAGGCGCTGGTGAGATACCTCGATCCCATCTCCCGACAGCTCCGCTGGGTCAGCGCAGTGGGGTTGGTGGTCGCGGGCTCCTACCTCATCTACTACCAGGTCGTCGTGGGCCGGCTCGTCGCCCTGATGCCATAGGGCGGGAGGGGGCGGAATGAAGGAGGTTCGCGAGCTGCCGGTGCTGCAGCCGCAACAACGCAGGAAGGGCTATGCGCTTCTGGTGACGGCGGCCCTCGCCTGTCCCTGCCATCTACCCATTTTCCTGGCGCTTCTTGCCGGGACCACGCTGGGAGCTGTCCTGCAGCAGAACCTGGCGCTGGTGCTCGTTGGGCTGACGGTCTATTTCATCTTCGCCCTGGTGCAGGGCCTCAAAATGCTTAACCGCCAGCGCGGGAGGAGGGAAGCGCCATGATCCCCGCACACCTGGTCCTGCTCTTGTTCGCGCTCGCGCTAGAGTTGGCAACGGCGGCCCCTGCGTGGAGCGCGGAAGACCGCCCCTTCGAGGTCCTCGGTTTCCAGCGACCGAGCCAGCGGGTCGAGGCCCCGGATGTGGCCTTGACGGACCTGGACGGGAAGAGCGTGAGCCTGAAGAGCTTTCGCGGAAAACTGCTCCTCGTGAATTTCTGGGCCACGTGGTGCATCCCCTGCCTGTATGAGATGCCCGAGTTCGAGCAGCTCTACCAGGCCTACAAGGATAAGGGTTTTGTCGTGTTGGCGGTCTCCGTAGACCAGGGGGACCCTGAGGTGGTCCGGCGCTACGTGGTGGAGCGCAAACTCACCTACCCCGTGTTCCACGACCCGCAGGGGCACCTGGTCCTCGCCTTCAGGCTCCCGGGGTTCCCGGCGACGTACCTGCTCGGACCCGACGGCGCACTCCTCGGTGTGCTCGCCGGCCCCCGCGCCTGGGGTGGCCCGGAGGCGCGCGCCCTCATCGGGGAGCTTCTCCGCGCCCGCCCAGAGAAGAAGACTATGGTGCCGCTTCAAGGACTGGGCCTGCCCGTCGCAACTGGGGACGGGTATGGGAGATGAGGATGCCGGGCTGGCGGTGGCGGGGGGCGGGGCTGGATCAGGTAGGTGTGTTGGGGGTCGTGGTCACGACCTTCACGTCACTGGGCTGCTGCGCGCCAGCGCTTATCGCTCCCGTTGCCGCTTTCTTCTCAAGCCTTGGACTCTGGTTCCTCGTGGACCTGCGGGTCTCGGTGCCGATTTTGTACGGCGCAGTCGGCCTGATCCTTCTCGGCTTACTCCTCTCGTACCGACGGCACCGCCGGCCCTACGCAATCGGGCTAGCGCTCCTGGGCGCCGGAGCGGCCCTTTATCCATTTCATGAGCCATTGGATGTGTGGTTGTTCACGACCCTGGTCTTCGGGGGACAGGCTCTGCTCTTGGCTGCCTCGATTGTCGAGATTATGCTGGCCACGCGCCGGCCTGTGCCTTGGAGGTGAGTCGGGAAGGACGGTGATTCGCCATGCGGAAGGACCTGAAATCGGCCTCTGCAGCGTTCTGTCCGCAGCCTTCGGTTTCCCGCCAGCCCCCTGATGAGCCGCGGTGCTCCTGTCCGCCGGTTTGACCGTGGCGGGCGGGGCGCTGGCCGCCAGGTTTGAGGCCCTGCGCGTGTATCTGGTGGTCATGTCTGTCTTCCTGAGCTTAGGGTACTTGCTAACGTACCGCGGCGCAGGTGCAGCAGGGCGGGACCCTCCTCTGGATCGGGACAGGAGTCACCGTCTTTTTTTAGATCCTCCCCCATGTGTTCCCGATGCCGATCTCACTGCACGGCGATTAGCTGGCGCGAGGCTGCGGGGCTGAGCTGGAGGTCTCCCATGGTGCGGTTCCTGGCAGCGATGGTGGCGTTGTTGCTCGTCGCGGCGCCGGCCTTCGGGGCCGCAGGCACGAAGACGGTCACCCTGAACATCGCCGGCCTGACCTCGACAGGGTGCAGTAGTCCTGCATCAGTCAGGGGGACCATCAAGATTTTCCCTGGGGTCCGTGCGGTGGAAGTGACCAGGGAGCGTGGAGAGGCCACCGTGGAGTACGTTCCGGAAGAGACAGATCTGGCGCAGCTCGTTGTCTCGGTCGAACGAAGCTGCCGGGTGAAGGTAACCCTTCCCTCTCCGCGGGAATAACCGCCTGCGTCCTAACTCGCTCTCCAGGAGGGACTCGGCCAGCGCCGCGCAGTTGACCTTCACGAGGGGGCGGGCCGCCCGGGGACTCTCGGCATGGAGGGCCCGGGCGACCAGTTCCTTGCCCGTGCCGCTCTCCCCCTGGGGAGACCAAGGAAGAAAGCCAATACGGGAGGCTCGGTGCCGTAGGGAATGCGTTCTGCGTCTCGCTGCGCCGGGCCGTCGGGGCTGGAAACCCTTATGGGAAGAAGTAGGCTTGGCCTCGTTAATCTGTCCGGTCCAGCCGCACTGGGGTCAGGTTACCGGGAAGTCCACCGCCCCCGCCGCCCGCTCCTGGCCGTTGAGGACGACCTGTCTGGACTACCTGGCGGGGAGAAACATGGGATGCGGATCTGGAGCCGCCCGACGATCGTTCTTGCCGCCTTCCTAACCGGCTGCGGGGCTGGCGACTTTGTCAAGACGCCCGGGCATGCCGCAGCCGGAGGCCCGACGGTTCCTCCCGTCAGGG
>JAKEHP010000026.1 GCA_022614955.1 Candidatus Methylomirabilota bacterium | reverse complement strand
CGTGAAAGGAGGTGAGGGGCATGTACAGCCCGCGGATCCGGGAGGACCTCATCCCGCCGCTCTACCGGCTGGCGAAGGCCCGGGGGGTCCCGATGACCCGGCTGGTGAGCGACATCCTCGCCGCCGCGCTGGCGGCAGTCCGGGTGGAGGAGGTCACGGGCGTGCAGCGGCAGGTGCGCGAGGTGCAGCGGACCGTCTACCGGGTCGTCGAGCCGACCGGCGACCCCCCGCAGGAGGAGGCATGAGCCATGGCGAACTTCAACCGCGTGATCGTGATGGGGAACCTGACCCGGGATCCGGAGCTCCGCTACACGCCGAGCGGGGCGGCCGTCACCAGCTTCGGCCTGGGGATCAACCGCCGGTTCCGGGATAGCTCCGGCGCCCCGAAGGAGGAGGTGACCTTCGTCGAGATCGTCGCCTGGGGGAAGCAGGCCGAACTCTGCACCGAGTACCTCAAGAAGGGCCGCCTGGTTCTCATCGAGGGCCGGCTCCGCCAGGAGCGGTGGGAGTCCCGGGAGGGCGAATCCCGCTCTGCGGTCAAGGTCGTGGCGGAGCGGATCCAGTTCCTCCCCAACGGCCGGCCGCAGGCCGCCGAGGGGGATCCCGAGGGGGAGGGGACAGGGGCCTCGGAGAGCGACGTGCCGTTCTAGCAGGGGCGGGGACCGGCCTGACCGCGCGATGGAAGGGCTGGTCCCCGGCCGCGCACCCAGGAGGTGAGCACCATGATCCCAACCATCCACCTGCACCTGCACCGGGAGGCCGTGCGCATCCGGGTCTGGGCCGACGCCGACGGCCTAGTGATGGCCAGCCTCGGCCAGGGGCTCGGCGAGGTGGCGCTCCGGCTCCGCCAGGACAGCGCCACCGCATTCGCCCTGGCCCTCGCCCAGCGCTCCGGGTGCCGACCGACGATGGCCGCGGGGGCGCCGGCACTGGCGGCCCTCCGGTCTCCCGCCGATTCGAGACGCTGGGCCGCCGCGACCGGCCGGCCCACGGAAAGGAGGTCCTGCGATGAACCGCGAGCTGCTGGAGAAGCCCTTCGAGCCCGGCCAGATCAAGCGGCGCAAGGGGCGGGACGGCCCGGTGGACTACGTCGAGGGCCACCAGGTCATCGCCCGGCTGAACGAGGCCTTCGAGGGGAAGTGGTCGTTCGAGATCGTCCGGCACGACATCCTCGAGGACCGGGGCGAGATCCTGGTCCTGGGGAAGCTCTCGGCCGAGGGGGTGGTCAAGATGCAGTTCGGGGTGTCCCAGATCACCCGGGACCGGGAGACCAAGGAGATCGTCTCCCTGGGCGATGACGTGAAGGCCGCCGGGACCGACGCCCTGAAGAAGTGCGCCACGTTCCTGGGCGTCGGCCTGCACCTGTACGGCAAGCGCACCGCGTCCGCCGCCCCCCGGTGGGCACCCGGAGAGCGCGAAGACCGAGGGCGGGCTGGCGGCGCCCCGGGTCGCAGCCCCGGCCGGCCTCCGGCCTCGCCGGCCCCGCCCGCCGCGGCGGGCACCGGCCAGGAGCGAGCAGGGGAGGCGCCGGCCCCGGAGAGGCCGGGCGGGGCCGAGGGCCCGCCTGTGCCCTCGGGAGGGCAGACGCCGGACGCATCCGCGCCGCCGCAGGCCGGCAACGGGCGCCTGGACAACGCCCAGCACACCGCCATCCTGGCCCTGGCGAAGAAGCGGCGGCTGTCGCAACTGGAGCTCAACGAGGTGGCCCTGAAGCGCTACGGCGTCCAGGTCCCGTACCTGACCTACCGGGACGCCGCCCACTTCATCCGGGAGCTGCAGTCCCTGG
>JAKEHP010000025.1 GCA_022614955.1 Candidatus Methylomirabilota bacterium | reverse complement strand
GGTCACCCTGGTCTTTGATCCTGACCGCGCCGGCCTCCAGGCCGCGTGGCGGGGGCTCGAGCTGGTGATGGAGGTGGGGCTGGGGGCATCTATCGTCGCGCTCCCCGAGGGGACCGACCCGGATGGCTTCATCCGGAAGGAGGGGACGGAGCCCTTCCGCGTCCTCCTCGCCTCCGCGCAGGATCTGGTGGACTTCGTCCTCGGGCAGGGGACGCGGAGCAGCGGGGTCGAGGGAGCGGCCCGGGTCGCGGATCGGGTCCTCGCGGTCCTGGCCCGCCTGCCGGACGGGATCCGAAAGACCCGCTACGTCCAGAAGCTCGCGGAGCGGCTGGGGGTCCCGGAGCAGGCGGTCCTGGCGGACCTGGCCCGCCTCACGCTGAGCCGGCCGCACCGACCAGAGCCGGGCGGCGCGGTCCTCCCGCCGCGCCCGCCCGTGGCGCCGGAGGAGAAGCTCCTCCTCCAGCTCCTCCTCCTTTTCCCGGTCTTCCGGGAGCGTGTCCGCGGGGAAGCCCCCGCGGTCCAGGGTGAGGTGACCCGCTCCATCCTGGAGGTCCTGGCCGGCCCCGAAGGCCGTGAGGAGGCTACGCTCACGCGTGCCCTTGCCCATCATCCCCGGGAGGATGTGCGGCATGTGGCATCGGAGCTGTTGGTCGCGGACCCGGGGGCGTTTCCCGAGCCCGGACGGATGCTCGAGGACTGCCTCGAGCGGCTCCGGCGGCGGGCTGAGCGGCCTCGGCTCAAGGAGTTACAATTGCGGATTGCCGAGGCTGCCCGGCGGGGAGACCGGGAAGCCGAATCACGCCTTCTGGCTGAATACCAGGAGCGGGCCCGCCGTGCTGGCTAGAGCCGCCTCGGGGTGATATATTACCTTTTTGGACCTGGGTCCTTCCCGCCAAACGACGGGGGGAGGGCCGACCGGAGCCTGAGACTTGGGCGATGAAGGAGGGCCAGGCCAGATGGCGGAGGCAGGCCGCGTAGAGGAGCTGAAGGCGCTCATCGCGCTCGGGAAAAAGAAAGGCTACCTCACGTACGAGGAGATGAACACCCATCTTCCCGAGGACGTGACGTCCCCGGAGCAGATCGACAACATCCTGAGCCTGTTCGACGAGATGGATATCGAAGTGATCGACGGACCGGAGAAGGCGAAGCGGCCGGGCGCTGAGACCTCGCCGCCGCCGGAGCCGCCCCAGGAGACGGAGCTGGACCTTTCCCCCGCCCCCGTGGGCCGGACCGATGACCCGGTCCGGATGTACCTCCGAGAGATGGGGAAGACCCCGCTGCTGACCCGGGAGGGGGAGATCCGGATCGCCAAGCGGATCGAGGAGGGGCGCCAGGAGGTAACGGAGGCGGTCTGCCGGTCCGGGGTCGCGGTCCGAGAGATCCTCTTCCTGGCGGAGCGGCTTCTCCAGGGGAAGCTCCACGTGGCCGACATCGTCGCCCTGAACGAGTTCGACGAGATCTCGGAGCAGAAGGAGCGGGAGCTCGTCAAGGCGCTGGCCCCCACCCTCCGGGCCCTCAAGCGGCAGCACGACAAGATGGAGGCGCTGGCGGTGCTCCGGGCCCGGGCCGTGAGCCGCGGGAGCACGAAGCGGGCGGAGAAGCTGGGGGCGGAGCTCCAGGCCTCCCGGGATGCCCAGGCTGCTCTCTTGCGCAAGCTGAACCTGAACCAGCGGGTCATTGACCGGATCGTGGCTCGGATGCGGAACCTCCTGGAGCGGGTGGAGAAGGCGGAGCGGGAGGTCCGGGAGCTGCAGCGGGCCGGAAAGTTCTCCCAGGCCGACGTGGCCGCCTTCATCGCCGCGGGGGACCGCAACGGCAGCGCCATGCGGCCCGTGATGCGCCGCTCGCGCCTCTCGAAGGAGCGCCTCCAGGAGTACGCGCGGATGGTCCAGGCCGCTGCCAAGAAGATCGAGAAGGCGGAGCAGGAGGCGGAGGCCTCTTCCGCCGAGATCAGGGAGGTGCTGGACGCGATCCGGCGCGGGGAGCAGAAGGCGCTGGAGGCAAAGAAGGAGATGGTCGAGGCCAACCTCCGCCTGGTGATCAGCATTGCCAAGAAGTACACGAACCGCGGCCTCCAGTTCCTGGACCTGATCCAGGAGGGAAACATCGGCCTCATGCGGGCCGTGGACAAGTTTGAATACCAGCGGGGGTATAAGTTTTCCACCTACGCCACCTGGTGGATCCGCCAGGCCATCACCCGGGCGATTGCGGACCAGGCCCGGACCATCCGGATTCCGGTTCACATGATCGAGACCATCAACAAGCTCATCCGGGCCTCCCGGCACCTGGTGCAGGAGATGGGGCGGGAGCCCATCCCGGAGGAGATCGCGCTCAAGATTGACCTGCCGGTGGACAAGGTCCGGAAGGTTCTCAAGATCGCCCAGGAGCCCATCTCCCTGGAGACCCCAATCGGGGAGGAAGAGGATTCCCACCTGGGAGACTTCATCGAGGACAAGGGAGTGGTCTCGCCGCTTGAGGCGGTCATCGGGATGAATCTGGGCCACCAGACTCACGAGGTCCTGAAGAGCCTGACCCCGCGAGAGGAGAAGGTCCTGCGCCTCCGGTTCGGCATCGGCGACGGCTGCGACCACACCCTGGAGGAGGTGGGCCAGCGCTTCGACGTCACCCGGGAGCGGATCCGCCAGATCGAGGCCAAAGCTCTCCGCAAGCTCCGTCATCCGACCCGCAGCAAGAAGCTCAAATCGTTCGTGGAGGCGGGAAGCGAGGGGGCAGGGGTCGAGGGAGGGGACGCCTCGTCCGACGACTCCTGACCCCGGCTCCCGGGCGGGGGGCCCATAGCTTAGCGGGCAGAGCGACCGGCTCATAACCGGCCAGGCCCTGGTTCGAATCCAGGTGGGCCCACCACCTTGGGGGCCCGGGGCAGAGCAGCCCCCCGAGGCCGCCCTCCGCCCGACCGGAGGCAGTGTGCCCTTGCCAGAGGTCGAGGAGCTTATCGCCCTCCAGGATCTGGATCGGCGGATTGCCACCCTGGAGGCCGCCACCCGCGCCATCCCCCCCCTTGTCCAGGAATTCGAGAGCCGGCTCCACGCCTCGCGGGGCGCCCACGAGGCGGCCCGGGGGGCCCACGTGGAGCTGGAGAAGACCCGCCGCCTCAAGGAGGGCGAGCTGAAGCAGGTCGAGCAGCAGGCCAAGGAGAAGCAGGTGCGCCTCTGGGAAATCCGAAAGAACGAGGAGTACAGCGCCGTCCTGAAGGAGATCGAGTTGCTCAAGGCCAAGCAGTCCGCCCTGGAGGAGGGGATCCTTCTCCTCTTTGACCAGATCGAGGAGGCCGCCCGGACGGTGGCGACGCGGGAGGGGGACTTCCGGGAGCGGGAGGCGGAGTTCGTCCGCCAGCGGGGGGCGAAGGGTGCCGAGCTGACCAGGCTGCAGCAGGAGGTGGCCGAGTTCACCAAGCAGAGGGGCGGCCGGGCCCGCCGCATCGAGGCCGGCCTTCTCCAGAGCTACACCCGCCTCCTGAAGAGCCGGGGCGGCCTCGCGGTGGTCCCGGTGAAGGATGGCTCCTGCAGCGGCTGCTTCGTGGCCCTCACCCCCCAGGCCCACACCGAGGTCCGGAAGGCGGAGGTCCTCATGACCTGCGCCAACTGCCAGCGCATTCTCTACTGGAAAGGGTGAGATGGGGGCGCATGCGGCGACCGCCGTTCTCAGGATCGACGGGGCTTCCCGGGGGAATCCCGGACCAGCCGGATGCGGGGTCATCCTGGAGGACGCGGGCGGGGGACGGGAGGAGCACACCCGATACCTGGGGCGGGCAACGAACAACGCGGCCGAGTACCAGGCGCTCCTGCTCGGCCTGGAACGGGCGGCCACCCTGGGGTACCGGAAGGTGGAGGTGCGCTCCGACTCCGAGCTCCTCGTCCGGCAGATGACAGGGGCCTACCGGGTCAAGCACCCCGGACTACTGACCCTCCACCGCGCCGTCCGCCGCCTTCTGGAGACCTTCGAGCAGGTGCGCTTTACCCACGTGGACCGGGAGGCCAACGCCGAGGCGGATCGCCTGGCGAATCTGGCCGTTGATCAGGGGTTGGCGGCGGGGAGCCGCCGGTGAGCTCCCCCCGGGCACCGACGCTGCTCCGGATCGTCCTCGCCGAAACCCTCCGGGCGTTGGACCTGGAGCGGCCCCTCAAGGCGGCCAGCTTGGAGGACCTCTGGCCCGAGGTGGTCGGACCGGAGGTGGCGCAGCGGACGCGTGCCGGCGCCCTCTCCCGGGGCCGCCTCACCGTCCTGGTGACGGACAGCGTCTGGCTCCAGCAGCTCACCATGCTGAAGCCGCGCCTCATCGAGGCGCTGAACCGGCACCTCGGTGAGCCCCTGGTTCAGGATCTTTTCTTCCGTGTGGAGACGCTTCCACGCGCTCCCATCCTCCCCGCGGCCCCTCCCCCCCTCCCGGTCGAGCCCCCTCCCCAGGTGATCCTGGATGCCTACCTGGCCCCGGTCCAGGGGCTCCCTTGCGAGTCCGTCCTGGCGCGGATCCTTCGGCGGGCCCTGGCCCGATGAACCTGTGGCCTCCCGGCCACACAGAAGCTCCCCGGTTGCAGGAAGGCCACAGCGGCCGTGGCGCAACAGCCACTCGGTGAAGGACAGCCTCTGGGAAGAGAAACGGTAACTCGTCAATTTCACGCAATGCACCGCGGACAGTGGGCCACAGGGCTCCTTGGTCTCCGGCTTGCACACTTCCGGCGAGGCTTACCCTCACTCCAGGTTGGATGTTCGGCGCGGTGCAGGCCAGGAAGGGTGCCCTGTGAGCCATCAGAAGACAATCCGTCGCCCCGTAAGCTGTGGGGGCATCGGCCTTCATACGGGGAAGGCGGTTGAGCTCACCCTCCTGCCGGCCCCTCCCGGTAGCGGGATCACGTTCGAGCGGGCGGACCTTCCGGGCTCCCCCGTCATCCCCGCCCGGCCGGAGTACGTGGCGGACGTCCACTACGCAACCACGCTCGCCCGGGGCGGCGTCGAGGTGAGGACGATCGAGCACCTGATGGCTGCCCTTTCCGGCCTCGGCGTGGACAACCTCCGCGTCCGCCTCACCGGCCCCGAAGTCCCCATCCTGGATGGGAGTGCCGCCCCCTTCGTTGCCCTCCTGAGGGCGGCCGGGATCCGCCGGTACCTCCTCCCCAAGGCCCCGATTCGGGTGCAGCGGCCCATCACCGTTCGGGCCGGGGATCGGTGGATCGCCGTCGAGCCGGCCCCTCGCCTCGTGGTGGAGTACGCGATGACCTTCGCCCACCCGAAGTTCCCGGCCCAGCGGATCGCCCTCACGGTGAATCGGGAGACGTTCGTCCGGGAGGTGGCGCCCTGCCGGACCTTCGGGTTCCTCCGGGACGTCCGGTACCTCTGGAGCCAGGGACTGGCCCTGGGCGGGTCGCTGGAGAACGCCGTGGTCATCGGAGAGGAGGGGGTGCTGAACGAGGGCCTCCGCTTCGAAGACGAGATGATCCGCCACAAGGTCCTGGACCTCATCGGGGACCTGTACCTCCTGGGGCGGCCGGTCCAGGGGAAAGTCACGGCCCACGGGGCCGGCCACGCCCTGCACAGCCAGCTTGCTCGGGAGATTCTCCGGCAGCATCGGGCGGCGGAGGTCGCGGCCGGAGCGACCGAGCCCTCCTGGGCCCCCCCCCTCCTCACGCCTGAGCCCGTCCCCACCGCGGCGCTGTAACCCCCCTTCCGTCTTGCCAACCCAGGCCCCTTTGGCTATAGTGGGGCCGGCGGTGTGCCCCGGGCCGCCGCACGGCACGCCGGGGGGGACCCGGGCAGCCCGGCCCGCGGCCGGTCGGCCCCCTTGGGAAGAGGCGCAGGCGGTTGCGGTCCCGACTCCCCGCAGTTCTCCTCTACTGCTGGCTGGTCACCCTCCTCGCTCCCTGGCCGTCGGCCCAGGCGGCCGGCGCCCGCGTCACCGACATCATCGTCACCCAGGCATCCGACCAGCTGGTGGTCTTCGCCACGCTGGAGGAGGCTTTTACCCAGGAGATCGAGGAGAGCATCGTCAACGGGGTGCCGACCACCTTCACCTACCAGCTCCGCCTCGTCCGGCAGCGGGCCTTCCTCCCGGATGCGGAGGTGGCGGCCCAGACGGTGCGGCAGAGCGTGGCCTACGATCTCCTGAAGGACGAGTTCCAGTTCGTGCGGGATGACGGCCGGCGCAACAGCACCCGGGTGACCAAGTCCTACGGCGAGGTGAAGCGGTGGATGGCGGAGCTGGGAGGGGTGACCCTGGCCTCCCGGAGCCTCCTGCAGCCGGAGGAGCGCTACTACGTCCAGGTGAAGGCGGAGATCCGGTCGGTGAGCCTGGTCTTTCCACTCAACTACCTCCTCTTCTTCGTCTCCTTCTTTAACTTCGACACCCCCTGGGCGGCTTCCTCTCTCTTCCGGGTGAGCCGCTGAGGAGGGCCGGGATGGATACGCAGACAGCCCTGCAGGAGAAGCGTCGGCGGCGGACCCGCCTAGTCATCGTCTCCGCCCTGACGGCCGTGACGGTCCTGACCGCCGTCCAGGTGTTCATCCATCAGCTCTCCGGCCAGAGCCCCATCGCGTCCAATATTCTCGTGTTCGCCCTGGTCAACGTCAACCTGCTCCTCTTGCTGGTCCTGGTCCTGCTGGTCTCCCGGAGCCTCTTCAAGATCTACATGGAGCGCCGGAACAACCTCCTGGGCGCCCGGTTCCGGACCAAGCTGGTGGTGGCCTTCCTCTCCCTCTCGCTGCTGCCCGCCCTCCTCCTCTTCCTGGTGGCCAGCAACCTCATCACCACCAGCGTGGACAGCTGGTTCAATATCCAGGTGGAGACCTCCCTCCAGAACGCGCTGGAGGTGGCCCAGACCTACTATCGGATCACGCAGGACCGGGTCCTGAACGCCGGGCAGCAGTTTGGGCAGGGGGCGGTAGCGGCCGAGCTGCTCCAGGAGGAGAGCCGCGAGGAGCTCACGCGGTTGGCGCGGGAGAAGCTGGTGGAGCACCGGCTGAGCAGCCTCCAGATCTTCGACCGCCGCGGGCGGGAGCTCACCCGGGTGGAGGAGCCGGGCGGCCCCGAAGCGGCGCGCCTCACCGCCGCCTCTCGGCTGATGGAGGAGGCGCTGCAGGGGAAGAGCCAGGCCCTCATTGAGAAGCTGGAGGCGGGGGACCTGATCCGCGGGGTCGTGCCGGTCGTGGGCCGGGGGCCGGGCGGGCAGATCCTGGGGGCCGTGGCGGTGAGCGCCTACGTCCCCTCCGGCCTGGCGGAGAAGGCTGCGGACATCACCGTGGGGATCAAGGAGTACAAGCAGCTCAGGATGCTGAAGAACCCCATCAAGGGCATCTACATCATGCTCTTCCTGATGGTGACCCTCGTGGTGCTCTTCGCGGCCATCTGGACCGCCGTCCACCTCGCCCAGGGGATCACCGCTCCCATCCAGCAGCTCGCGGAGGCGACGCGGGCGGTGGCCGCCGGGAACCTCAACTACCGGGTCCAGGTGCAGGCGGACGACGAGATCGGCATCTTGGTGGACTCCTTCAACCAGATGACGGGGGACCTGCTTCGGAGCAAGGCGGAGCTGACGGGCGCCAACCTGGACCTGCAGCGGACCAACGTGGAGCTGGGGCAGCGGCGGGCCTACATGGAGCGGGTCCTGGAGAGCCTGGCCGCCGGCGTGCTCTCCCTGGACGCGGCGGGGGTCGTCAATACCATGAACCCCGCCGCCGCCCGGATCCTGGGCCTGGATCCTCCCGCCGTCCTGGGACGCCCCTACACGGACTGCTTTCCTGAGGCGGAATCGGCCCCGATCCGCCACCTGATCGAGCGGATGGCGGTGGAGGGGCAGGGGAGCATGGACGAGCAGGTGGCCCTCGCCCGCAACGGGCAGGTGGTCACGCTGGTGGTGAACATCCGCAGCCTCACCGACAGGACCGGCACTTACCTGGGCATGGTGGTGGTGGTGGACGACATCACGCAGCTCCTCCGGGCCCAGCAGGCCATGGCCTGGAGGGAGGTGGCTCGGCGGATCGCCCACGAGATCAAGAACCCCCTCACCCCCATCAAGCTCTCCACCCAGCGGCTCCGGAAGAAGTTCACCGAGCGGGCGCCCGACTACGAGCGGGTCTTTGACGAGTGCACCCGGACCATCATCCAGGAGGTGGACGGGCTGCAGGGGTTGGTGGACGAGTTCTCCCGCTACGCGCGGATGCCCGCCTCCGCGCCCCGCCCCGGGGACCTGCACCCCGTCATCGCCAGCGTGGTCCGCCTCTACTCCGGACTGGGCCGGGGGATCGAGCTGCACACCGACCTGGACCCTCACCTCCCGCCGATCACGTTGGACCCGGACCAGATGAAGCGGGTGCTCATCAACCTGGTGAACAACGCGGTGGCCGCGGTGGGGGAGGCGGGGCGGGTCACCCTGAGGACTCGGTCCCTGCCGGGGGAGGGAAAGGTGGAGGTGGAGGTGACGGACACCGGGGTGGGGATCCCCCCCGAAGACCGGGAGCGTCTCTTCCTCCCTTACTTCTCCACCAAGAAGACGGGGACGGGGCTCGGGCTGGCCATTGTCTACCGGATCGTCACGGAGCACGGGGGGACCATCCGAGTGGAGGGAAACGAGCCGCGGGGGACCCGGATGGTGATGACTTTCCCGGCCCTCCCGGCCCCCGCGCCGGCCGTGCCGCCGGTTCTGAGGTAAACCGTGGCCCAGGAAGAGATCCTCGTCGTGGACGACGAGAAGAACATCCGGACGGCCCTCACTGGAGTTCTCCAGGACGAGGGTTACCGGGTGGCCGAGGCCGAGTCGGGGGAGGCGGCGCTCAAGACCCTCCGCCAGGGCTCCCCGGATTTGGTCATCCTGGACATCTGGATGCCGGGCATGGACGGGCTGGCCACGCTGGCTGAGATCAAGCGGGTGCACCCGGAGGTGGCCGTCCTGATGATCTCGGGCCACGGGACCATCGAGACGGCTGTCCGGGCCACGAAGCTGGGGGCCTACGACTTCATCGAGAAGCCCCTCTCCCTGGAGAGGATTACGCTCGCGGTCCGCCACGCCCTGGACGCCCAGCAGCTTGTCCGAGAGAACGTGGCGCTGCGGCAGCGCCTGGAGCAGCGGTACGAGCTGGTGGGGGAGAGCGAGGTGATCCAGAAGCTGCGGGAGCAGATCGCCGCCGCCGCCCCGTCCCACGGTCGGGTCCTGATCCGGGGGGAGAGCGGGACCGGGAAGGAGCTCCTCGCCCGGGCCATCCACCGGCAGAGCCACCGGGCGGCCAAACCCTTCGTGGAGATCAACTGCGCCGCCATCCCGGAGGACCTGATCGAGAGCGAACTCTTCGGCCACGAGAAGGGGGCCTTTACCGGGGCCACGATGCGGCGCCGCGGGAAGTTCGAATTGGCCGATGGCGGGACCCTCTTCCTGGACGAGGTGGGGGACATGAGCCTGAAGACGCAGGCCAAGGTCCTTCGGGTCCTCGAGGAGCAGACCTTTGAGCGGGTTGGGGGAACGGAGAGCATCCAAGTGGATGTGCGGGGCATCGCGGCCTCCAACAAGGACCTGGAGGGGGAGATCCAGGCCGGCCGGTTTCGGGAGGACCTCTACTACCGCCTGAATGTCATCCCCTTCGACGTGTCCCCCCTCCGGCAGCGGCGGGAGGACATCCCCCTGCTGGCTGCCTACTTCCTGAAGCAGTTCTGCCGCGAGTACGGGAAGCGGGAGAAGACCTTCAGCCCCGACGCCCTCGCCATCCTCCGGGAGCACCCGTGGCCCGGGAACGTCCGGGAGCTGCGCAACGTCGTTGAGCGCCTGGTCATCATGGTCCCCCAGGACCGGATCGCGGCGGAGGCGGTGGAGCCGGCCCTGGGCCGCCGCCCCCCCGCTCCGGAGCCGGCCGCGGGAGTGGCTCCCGCGGAGGTGGTGGCGGACGCCGGCCTTTCCCTCCGGGAGGCGCGGGAGCGGTTCGAGCGGGGCTACATCCTGCAGCGCCTCCGGGAGAACGGGTGGAACATCACCCGGACGGCCGAGAAGCTGGGGATCGAGCGGAGCAACCTCCACCGGAAGCTCCGGGCCTTCGACATTGAGGCGCCGCCCGGTCGTTGAGCCCCGGGGAAGATCGGCGGGGTGGTGGCCGACCGGAGGGGGCGTGGAGGCGACCGAGATGCTGATCGGGAAGGGGATCACGGTGCGGGGGGAGATCACCGGGACCGGGGACCTGCACGTGGCCGGCCGGATGGAGGGCAAGGTGAACCTCACCGGCACCCTGGTGGTTGAGGCGGGGGCCGAGCTGGAGGCCGACGTGAACGCCACCGCCATCGTGGTGGGGGGGCAGGTGCGGGGGAACCTGATGGCTGCGGCGCGCATCGAATTGCTCCCCAGTGGCCGCATCCAGGGGACCTGTCGCGCGCAGAGCCTGGTGGTTCGGGAGGGGGCTCTCCTGAACGGCAAGGTGAACGCCGGTGCCCCCCCCGAGCGGGTTGCCGGCGACGAGGAAGTGGCGGAGCTGGTCCGCCGCGACGAGGCGCGCGCCCCGCTGCGGTGAGGGCCGCCAGTCCGCTCCGCCCAGCGGCGTTGTAGCGGACCCGGTTGCCCACCCGGGGTGCTCTCATCGGACGACATGGGCGCGGCCCCGCGCCCGCAGGAGGACCGGGTGCATTCCATCCACTGGTGCGCCGGCTGCACCACCTCCGCTTTCACCAGGCGCCAGCTGCTGCTCGCCCTCGCGGGGGCCGCCACCGCCGTCCTCCTGCCCCGCCCAGCCCGGGCCTTCACCATCCTTAGCTCCTCCCAGGAGGAGGAGATCGGGCGGAACGCCCACAAGGAGATCCTGCAGCGTTCCGGCGCCCTGGACTCCCCCAGCCTCCAGGCCTATGTCGCTCGGGTGGGTCAGCGCCTCGTCGAGGAGGCCGAGTACACCGGTTTCGAGTACCATTTCACCGCCCTGGACACCCCAGAGGTGAACGCCTTCGCCCTGCCCGGCGGGTTCATCTACGTCACCCGCGGGCTGCTGGCCGAGGCCAACAGCGAGGCGGAGGTGGCGACGGTCGTGGGCCACGAGATCGGCCACGTCACCTCGCACCACGCCGCCAAGCAGCTCACCCGGGCCTTCGGCCTGCAGTTCCTCACCTTGGGCCTCATCGCCCT
>JAKEHP010000208.1 GCA_022614955.1 Candidatus Methylomirabilota bacterium | reverse complement strand
CGAGGACGTACCGGCCGGCGCTCACCGTGCGGTCGAGATTCTTGACCCCCACGATGCGCTTCCGGTCCCGGACGAAGCCGGTGACCGGCGCCCCCTCCCAGATCTCGGCGCCGCGGCGGGCCGCAGCCAGGGCCAGGGCCCGAGTAAAGGTTCCACTGGTCACCTGGTGATCGCCGAGGATGAAGAGGGCGCCCCGGACGGCGGGGCTGATCCCCGGCTCGGCCTTCCGGACCTCCTCCGCCTCCCACCACTCCACGGGGAGGCCCTGAGCCCGCTGCCACGCGAAGCGGCTCCGCGCCTCCTCTTCCTCATCTTCGTCCAGGCAAGGATAGAGGGTTCCGTCCTGCCGGTACTCCACGTCCAGGCCGGTTTCCTCCCGCAGAGCGGCCGCCAGGGCCGGGAAGAGGTCCCGACTGGCCGTCCCCAGGCCGAGGAACGGGCCGGCCGCGGACGCCTCGGCCTGCGGGGCCAGCATCCCCGCCGCCTCCCCCGAGGCCTCGCAGGCGATCCGGTCTCGCTCCAGGAGGAGGACCCGAAGGCCGGCGGTCGAGAGGGCGTAGGCTGCGGCGCACCCGATGACCCCGCCCCCGATGATGGCCACGTCGGTGGTCTTGATCACCGCGCCGCCCCGCGCTCCGGCCCGGCCGCGGCCCGCCTGAGGCCCCGCCGGCCCAAGAGGACCGCGAGATTGTACATCAGGTAGCACTCGACGGCAAAGGGCCCGAACCCGAGGTACCCCGCCACCGGCATCTCGAAGATCTTCCACTCGGCCGTGATGGGAACGGTGTAGTGCCACTTGGCCGCGGCCCAGTAGTTCCAGAACTCCCAGAGGACCCCGCAGATGGTCCCGCCCACGAACCAGCACCAGAAGGTCTGGGTCTTTCCCTCCCGGAGATCCCCCAGGAGGGAGGGAGCGCCCAGCCAGCGGTTCAGGGGATCGCACAGAAGGATAAAACCCACCCAGACCAGGCCGAACAGGTAGGGGGAGGGGAAGAGGATCGGGTAGAGCAGCAGGGCACCGCCGAGGGCGAGGAGGGCTTCTTCGGCCCGCGGGGAGAGGAAGATCGGGCGGACGCGCCAGGTGGCGAAGGCGCCGTGGGCTTCAAGCAGGTCCGCGGTCTCCCGCAGGGCGGGGAGGATCGTGGCAAAGGCCCAGGCGAAGCCGAGGAGGCGCAGCGGCTGCGGGAGAGGCAGATCCACGTAGTACCAGTTCTTCAGGAGTAGGTTGTAGCCCTCGAAGATGAGCCACGAGCCGATGGAAAAGGGCAAGAGAACCGGCAGCTCGTGCCTCCCCGTCGTAAGGAGCGACCTCCCCCGCCTGGCGAAGACCCAGCCGTCGGCGAAGAGGATGTACCCGATCCAGACGACCGGCGTGAAGTACGTCCCGATGACCGGGGCGCCGCCGAAGAGGAGGGCTTCCGCGACGAGGATGACGGCGAGGCCGGTCCACCCGTAGGCAGGCATGGCGCTACTCCGGGCGCGCGGCTCCCCGCACCCAACGACCCCCTGCCCAGCGCTCCGCCACTTCCAGGGCAAACCCTGCATCCCGGAAAGCATTCAGGGTGTCCCGGTTCGGATGGCAGCCTCCGAAGCAGCGCCGCCAGAGAGGCGTCAGAGCATCCTGGAGCGCGCCCAAGGGGCGTCGTGGGGACCGGACGTGCTCCAGGAAGAGCAGGGCACCGCCCGGCCGCAGGACGCGGCGGACCTCAGCGAGCGCGGCCGGGATGTTCGGGACGGTGCAGAAGACCAGGGTAGCGAGGACGGTGTCGAAGGCACCATCGGGGAAGGGAAGCGCTTCTCCGCGCCCGAGGAGAAGAGCAGCGGGAACGGTCGCGGCGGCTGCCCGGGGGCGGGCTTGCTCGAGCATGGCTGGGTCGGGCTCCACCCCCACGTAGCGCTGCGCCGCGCGCAGGCGGGGGAGGTTCAGGCCGGTGCCGGCCCCCAAGTCCAGGATGCGCCCCCGCCCCTCAGCAACGAGGGCGGCCCGCCGGCGGCCCAGGGCACCCCGCTCCGCCGGCCAGGTCAGCCAGTCGTAGAGGGCGGCGAAGACGGGGTGGGAGATGCCCATGGGCAGCAGGTCCGCCGGGGAACCACGATGAAGCCGGTCTGCAGGTCCCCCGGGATTTCGATCCAGTCCGGGTGGCCGCCGTGCCACCAGTAAAGCAGACCGACGATGGCACACACGATGGCATCCAGGCGGTCTTCCAGACGCTTCCGCTCTAGGCCCCTGAGTGCCCTCGGGTCCTGGACGAACACTTGTCCCGGCACTCCATTCCATTGAACGGGTGGAGTGAGATCCGGCAGCAGCCGGAAGAGAGAGCGTTGCAAATCGGCCAGGCCCTCGGCCCGCGCCGCGGTCTTTCCGCGCTTGTACTTGATGATCCGCTCGCGGTTCAGCAGATGCACGAGGGCGGGGTGAGGATAGACCTCGATCTGCCGTCGGAGCGGGGCGCCGATGGCCTCCGTCAACTGGCGGGGCGCGCAGAGGCGGTGGTCGAGCTGAAAGCCTAGATCCCGAAGCCGCTGAGCAGTCCAGACGGGGCGGCGGTGACGCCGCAGGTTGGCCGGGTGGCACCCTGCGTGGTAGCGCCCGTAGAGCCTGTGGCTCTCGATGTCCACGGGCCGGGCCCCGTCCAGGTTCCGACAGAGGATCGGCCCGTCAAGGGCGACGAGCCCCGGGGCAGACGCCGGGAGGAGCGTCTCGACGGCCCTGAGGAGGCTCTGGTTCCCGGTGCTGCTGCACATACCAGCCAACTCAGCCCTCTTCAGCCGCGTATCCACCTCGACCCAAGCCACGCCGTCCGGCTTCCGCTCGCCCCAGGCCAGGTCAATCCCTACGATTCGCAACGGTCACGCCTCCAGGGCGCCCGGCGGGCACCGAGCGCTTTCCGGCGCCTGGGGGCGCCTTGGGGAAGGAGGCCCCCATGGCCACCAACCCTCGGGAATCGACGAACGTCCGGGGGTCGTAGGGGAGGAGGTGGACGGGGACGGCGTCACCCATCCGGGTGATGCCGCCCGCCACGGTGCCATCCCGCGGCAACACCGCCCGGAGGCGCGCGACCGCCGAAGGGATGGGGGTCGGCGAAGGAACCACCGTCAGGTCCGCCCAGGGGAACCGGGGCGCGGCCGGGAGCTACCCCTTCGCGGAGCGGTCGTCGCCCGTGCGGGACGCCATGAAGCTCGCCAGGAGGTCAATCGGGAGCGGAAAGATGATGGTGGAGTTCTTCTCGGTCCCGATCTCCGTCAGGGTCTGGAGGTAGCGGAGCTGGATGGTGATGGGCTCGGTGGCGATGACATGGGCCGCCTGGGCCAGCTTCTCGGAGGCCTGCAGCTCCCCCTCGGCATGGATGATCTTCGCCCGCTTCTCCCGCTCCGCCTCCGCCTGCCGGGCCATGGCCCGCTGCATCTCCACCGGCAGGTCCACGTGCTTCACCTCCACCGCTGTCACCTTCACGCCCCAGGGGTCCGTGTGCTCATCAATAATCCGCTGGAGCTGCTGGTTGATCTTGTCCCGCTGGGCGAGCAGCTCGTCCAGCTCCGACTGCCCCAGGACGCTCCGGAGGGTGGTCTGGGCGATCTGGGAGGTGGCGTAGAGGTAGTCCTCCACGTTCAGGATGGCCTTCTCGGGGTGAATCACATTGAAGAAGATAACCGCGTTCACCTTGGCCGAGACGTTGTCCTTGGTGATCACGTCCTGGGCCGGGACATCCATGGCGACCGTCCGGAGGCTCACCCGGATGAGCCTGTCAATGAACGGAATGAGCAGGATCAGTCCGGTCCCCCCCCTCCCAAAGAGCGGCTTTCGGACCCGTCCGAGGCGCAGGACGACCGCCCGCTCCCACTCCGGCAGGACCTTCATCGCGCTGAAGAGAAAGTAGACGGCGAGGATGACGATGATGATGGCCGGGATGCCGACGTTGAAGAGATTGAAGGGTGACATCGCCGCTCCCTTCGTGGCGCCGCAGGCGCCTCAGCTTGCCGCGGGTGCGTCCGGGCGGGCGAGGCCGGCGGCAGAGTCCGTCCTCACCTTCTGCACCTTGAGTCTCAGGCCCTCGATCGCCACGATCTCCACCGGCTCTCCGACCTCCACGGACTCCGAGGCCTCGGCGCTCCAGATGGCCCCCTGGACGAAGACCAGGCCGCCCGGCGCGAGCCGCGTCCGGGCCACCCCGACCGTCCCCAGCAATCCCTCTTTCCCCGTCTGGGGCCTCCCCCGCTGGGCCCGGACGGCGGCCCCCATTACCAACACAAAGAAGGCAGCGGTGGCCCCCGTCGCCCCCAGGATCGCGGAGAGAGAGACGCGCATGTATGGGGCGGGCGTGTCAATGAGCATGATGGAGCCAAGGAGCATGGAGACCACCCCCCCCATGGTCAGGAGCCCGTGCGAGACCACCATCGCCTCGGCGATGAACAGGACAACGGCCAGGAGGATCAGGAGGAGGCCGGCGTAGTTGATCGGGAGGGTCTGGAAGGCGTAGAAGGCCAGGATGAGGCAGATCCCGCCCAGGATCCCGGGGAGGATGGCACCGGGGGTGCTGAACTCGAAGTAGAGGCCGGCCAGTCCGAGGAGGAGGAGGATGTAGGCGATGGTGGGGTCGGAGATCACCTGGAGGACCCGGTCTCGGAAGGACGGCTCGATCCGGACGAGGGCGGCGCCCTTCGTCCGGAGGGTCACGGGGCCGGAGGGGACTTCCACCCTGCGGCCGTCGATCTTCGCCAGCAGGTCGTCCAACCGCTCGCTGACCAGGTCAATGACCCCGAGGCGGAGCGCCTCCTTCTCGGTGGCGGAGACGCTCTTGCGGACGGCGTCCTCCGCCCACTTCACGTTCCGGCCCCGCTTCTCGGCGATGCTCCGGATGTAGGCGGCGGCGTCATTGGTCACCTTCCGCGCCATCTCCTTGTCCATCTCCCCCCCCATGTTGACGGGGTGGGCGGCCCCGATGTTGGTGCCGGGGGCCATGGCGGCGACATGGGCGGCGAGCGTCAGGAAGGCGCCGGCAGAGGCGGCCCGGGCCCCGCTGGGGGAGACATAGACGACGATGGGGACCTCGGAGGCCATCATCTCCTTGATGATGACCCGCATGGAGACGTCGAGTCCGCCGGGGGTATCCAGCTCGATGACCAGGGCGACCGCCCGATCCTGCTGGGCCCGCTGCAGGCTCGTGGTGACAAACTGGGCCGCGCTGGGCGCGATGACCCCTTCCACCCGGGCCACGTAGACCGGGCGGGGCGCCTCGGCCCCCTGGGCGGCTGCGGCGGCCAGGGCCAGCGGGAGGCCCAGGGCCGCCGCGAGGAGGACACGGCGTGTCATGCGCCTAGCCTAATCGTTTTCCGGGGGGTTGGCAAGGGCCCCGGCCGGTACCACCCCCAGGTAATCCAGGATGGCGGGGGCGAGGTCCGCAATCGTCCGGATCCGGTTGGCAAAGGAGCTAGCAGCCGCTCCCCACACCATCGTGGGGACGGGGTTTGCCGTGTGGGTCTTGCGGGAGAGGTCCTCCAGGTTCCCGTGGTCACTCCCCACGACCACCAGGTCGCGCGCCAGGTCGGTCCCGTCCAGGGCCCCCGTCAGGAAGCCGTCCAGGTCTTCCAGGAGGCGGAGGGCCCGGGGGAAGTCCTGGGCGTGGCCGCAGAGGTCGGTCTGGAAGAACTCGAACATCGTGAAGTCATGGCGCGCCGCCAGGGCCGCGAGGCGGGCCCCCGCCAGGGCGGGGCTGACGAGGGGAACGTCGTAGCCCCGCGCCCGGAGGAGGGCGTTGGTGAACTCCTGGTAGAGGGCCTCCCCGCGCGCGAGGTCCTCCAGGGTCCTGAGAGCCATGCCGGCCTTGCGCTGCGCCACCGTCGTCACCGACGGGAAACGGAGCCGGACCTTGTCCTGGAAGAAGCGGGGGGTGTAGGCGTTGGCGAAGGCCGCCGGTCGGCCCGCGGCGCGGAGGCGGCCGAAGAGGGAGTGCGCCTCGAGAAGCTCCGCCAGCCGCCGCGTGCAGTACCCGTTGATGTGGCGTCCGGCCATGAACGGGGCGTTCTTGCCCGTCAGGAGGGCGGTCTGCCCTGTGGCGCTCTGGGGGAGGCCCGGGACGCCCAGGGTGGCGTCGGTCGCCACCACGACCCGCCCGTCCGCCCCTGGGGCGGGCAGGGACCCTGCTAGACGGAACCAGCGGGTGGAGGCCGCGGCCAGGGGGTTGATCTCCCGGTCGTCGGGCCCCAGGCCCAGACCATCTATGAAAATAAACAGCACACTCATGCTGGAGCGCCGGCCGTGGGCGGCGTGTCCCGAGGATAGAGGAGGGGAAGGGGCCTGTAAAGGGCTAGGGGTGGGTCGAGAGCGTTGCCTGGAGCGGGCCCGCCCCGCGGTGGGGGGGCTCCGCCGCGAAGCGGATGGGGCCGAACCATGCCACGGCCCGCGAGCGCGTGTGCTGGGAGTTGATCAAGAGGGAGACCTTCCCCACCCGGGGAGGCTCCTCGCGGAAGAGGCGCCGGTAATCCTCCCGGATGTTTCGGGTCTCCTCGATCCAGCGGCCCGCCTTCGCCGGACCACTCTCCAGCACCACAATTCTGATGAGGGAACTGGTGACGCTCACGAGGCTGGTCCCCGCGGGTGCGCTGGCGTCCCAGACGTAGCCCAGGACGCGGCTCCGGAGCATGGAAGGGAAGCGGGGGAAGACGACGTAGAGCTGAGCCGCCTGGTCGTCCGCCTCCCGCCGGCGGACATCCCCCCCTTCCGGAAGAGCATCCACGCGCCAGGTCCAGCTCAGGTAGGGCAACTCCGCCAGATCCACCTCCACGTCCCGGTGCAGAGCAAACGAGGTCTCCTCGCTCTCCAGGCGGATCACCCCCGCCCCGCCGACCTGGGCGACACTGAAGCGGGCGGGTCCGGCAAACTCCTGAAGCTTCCAGGCCAGAGGCGGAGCCGCCCCATTCAGGCCGGGGAGGAAAACAAGGGAGAGCCCGGGGACCACTCGGGTGGAGGAATCCAGAGCAGGGGGGGGCGCGGTGCGTCTCCCATTGGGCGCGCCCGGCGCGCCGTCGAACCCGTCTTCCAGCTCCAGCACGGGCGCCTGCGGCACCCCGACCTCAGGGAGCGGGGAGGCCGCTGGGATCGGCGAGGCAGTTCGGGAGCTGCCGCCTTCCTCCCCCTGGCTCTCGCTGCCCTGGGGGACGCAGGTCAAGATCACCAGCAGCATGGTGAGACCGAGTGCCCGCGGCAGGGGAGGGAACCGCCATCCGGGGGCCTGGTGGGAAACTGGTCGTGCAACCATGATGCACCACCAGATATGCAAGGCCCATTCCAGGCCCCGCCCCCCTTACGGTGCAAGCCGAGTCTGACCCCCCCCCTCGAGGCGCTTTGCCTCCTCCCACAGGAGATCCATCTCCTCTAAGGTGCTTTCCCGTGGGCTCTTCCCTCGCTTCGCCAGGGCGGCCTCGATGAAGTGGAACCGGCGGATGAAACGCTCCGTCGCGGCCGTGAGGACCATCTCAGGGTTCACACCGACAAAGCGTGACAGGTTGACGAGACCGAAAAGCAGATCCCCGAACTCCGGTCCGACTCGGGCGGGATCCCCGGCCGCCAGCGCGCCCCGGAGCTCGGCCCACTCCTCCTCCACCTTGTCCAGGACCGGGGCGACCACGGGCCAGTCGAACCCCGCCCGCGAGGCCTTCTCCTGCAGGCGGTGGGCCCGGAGCAGTGCCGGGAGGGTCTGCGGGACCCCCGCGAGAGCGGAGGCCTCCTCCCCGTTCACCTCCCGTTCGTGCTGCTTGATCGCCTCCCACCGAGCGAGGACCTCGCTGGCGGTCTTGGCATCCCCCGCGCCGAAGACGTGGGGGTGGCGCCGGACGAGTTTCTCGGAGATCCCACGGAGGACGTCGGCAATCGTGAACTGTCCGGCCTCCGCGGCCATCTGAGCGTGGAAGACCACCTGGAGGAGGAGGTCCCCCAGCTCCTCCCGGAGTCGGGCCCCCTTCCCCTCCTCGATCGCCTCCAGGACCTCGTACGTCTCCTCCAACAGGTACGGAGCGATGGAAGACGGACTCTGCTCCCGATCCCAGGGGCAGCCGCCCGGCCCCCGCAGGCGGGCCATGATGGCGACTAGCTCGGAGAACAGCGGACCAGGCTCCTCCGGCATGCGTTCCTCCCGCCCGCGCCCCCTCCCCCCCGGCGCGGGTCGGCGGATTATAGCGCGCCCGCCGAGTGGGCGGAAGGCCCGCCATCCCCCTTGACAGGCCCCGGGTCGCCCGCTAGGCTTGCACTTGAAAATGTTTTTCATCTAGGGGCATCGGTGGCAAGAACCAGCGCAATGGGCCGGGAGCGGCTGCGTGCCGGGGGGTTCAGGCTCACCCGGCAGCGGGCAGCGGTCCTGGCAGCCATCGAGGGCAGCGAGGAGCACCTGGGCGTCCGGGAGGTGTTAGCGACGGCTCGGCGGAACGGCCGCCGGATCGGGCTCACCACCGTCTACCGGACCCTAGAGTTGCTCGTCCACCTGCAGCTCATCCGGAAGGTCCACCTAAGGGATGGTTGCCAGCGGTACGTGAGCGCGCGGGCCGGCCACGGTCACCACCTGATCTGCTCCCGGTGCGACCGCGTGGTCGAGTTCAGCGACTGCCGCCTGGGGGCCTTCATCCAGAGCGTGGCCGAGCGGACGCAGTTTACGATCGAGGACCACTGGCTGGAGCTCTTCGGCCGCTGCAAGGGATGCCGGAACAGCCGGGGCCGGCGGCCGAGCGGGTTCGAGGAGAAGGACATCCCCCCCGGTCGCGCCGGCTTCTAGGCGAGGCGGATTCGCCGGGGACTGGCTCGAGAACAGCGAGAGGCCCGAGGAGGCAGGGTGATGGTCTATCTCTACGCCGCCATCGCAGGGGCTTTCGACCTGCTGGCCGGGTGGTTCGCCCTTCAACGGGCGACGGAAAAGATCCAGCCCCGGTATATCATAGCCTTCGCAGCGGGGGTGCTTCTGGCGGTGACATTTTTCGACATTCTGCCCGAGGCCAATCTCAAGACCGACGCGCCGTTCTTGGCCTTGGGGTTTGTGACATTCTACGTCCTCGAGAAGGTGATGATGATCCACGCCTGCGGGGAAAGCGAGTGCGACACACACCAGATCGGTCCTATCGCGGTCCTGGGAATGGCCCTCGACAACGTCGTGGATGGGGCGGGGATTGCGGTGGGCTACCTGATCGATCCTCTCCTCGGGTTGGCCATCACGGTCGCCGTAGCCCTCCATGAGATTCCCCAGGGGATGACCGCGGCGCTCATCATGCGTGAGGCAAAGTGGAGCCGGGCCGCCATGCTCCTCGTCCTGGGCCTCACCGGTCTCCTCTATCCCGTGGGAGCCCTCCTCGCCGGGCTGATCCCCGAGGGGTTTCAGCAGAAGATGCTGGCCTTCATCGCTGGCGACTTCATTTACCTCGGGGCCGGGGATCTGCTGCCAGAAGCGCATCGGAGATTCAACTGGAAGGTGATCCTCTCGGTGCTTGCGGGGATGGCTCTTATGGTCATCCTGAAGCTGCTGGTGCCAATCGTCTAAGAGTGCCCCACGAGTTCCGGTGGCCGCCGCCTTGCGGCCCCTCCGCGGCTGCCGCGCCACGCTCGCCCCCTCCTTCCTCTCCGGCCTCTTCACCGCTCTGCTCCTCGCGGCCCGCCGCGCCTCCCGGCAGCGGCCTCGGGGCCCGCAGCCCGACAACTGGAACGGGCCTTGCACTTTTGCGCCCCCGGAGGTGCCTGATGCTTTTCAGCGCAGCCGCCGCCTCGTTTCTCCTGCTTTTGGTGGCCCGGCCTGCCGGGGGGGAGGAGCCCGTCTACATCGCCCGGGACGAGCAGGGGACCCTCCTCTTCAGCAACGTCCCCCGGGACCCGCTGATCCAGCGCCTCCCGCCCCTGCCGGCGGGGG
>JAKEHP010000207.1 GCA_022614955.1 Candidatus Methylomirabilota bacterium | reverse complement strand
ATCAGCTCGTCAATCCCCTCGGGGCTCGGGACGGATCCCGAGAAGGTCGTGATCGGGTCGGCCCCCAGGACTGCCGCCACCTCGATCCGCTGCCCCCGGGCCTTCGCCTTCCGGTAGTGGGTGGCGCCCCCCTTGTGGGCGTGCCAGTGCATCGCGGTGGTCTTGCCGTCGAAGACCTGCATCCGGTAGGTGCCGACGTTCCGGATGCCGGTCTCGGGGTCCTTGGTGATGACGAGGGGGAAGGTGATGTACCGGCCGGCGTCCTGGGGCCAGCACTGAATGACCGGGAGGAAGTCGAGGGAGGCGTCGGCCGTCCGGACCACCTCTTTGCAGGGGCCGTCCTTCACCATCTTGGGGAAGAAGGAGGCCAGGTCCTTGAGCTTCGGGAGGAGCTTGAGTTTATCCAGGAGCCCCTGGGGCGCCTTGGTCTCGAGCAGCCCCTCCAGCTCTGTGGCCACCTCCTCGACCATCTTCACCCCCAAGGCCAGGCACATCCGCTCGGGCGACCCGAAGGCATTGATGAGGAGCGGAACCGTGGAGCCCTTGACCTGCTCAAAGAGCAGCGCGGGTCCTCCCCGCTTGCTGATCCGGTCCGTGATCTCCGCGACCTCCAGGATGGGGTCCACGGGGACCCGGACCCGCATCAACTGGCCGGCCTCCTCGAGAGCGGCGATGAACTCGCGTAAATCCCGGAACGCCATGTTCCCCTCCCTCAGGGCCGGCGGCCCGCCGGCCCCGCTGGCCGGTCCCGGTCAGCCCGCCAGCGCAACGCTCGGCGCAGGCCTGCGAGCGCGGTCCACTATAGCCAAGGGCGCGAAACACCGGCAAGGGAAATCTCCCGGCGATGCTGCTATACTCCAAGGACCTCGGGGGGAACGGTGCGGCACATCGGCTGGCGGCGCGTCGTGGTGGCGGCGGCGGGGCTCCTGGTCTCCGGGGGCCTACTCCTCTACGCCACCCTCCGCCTCCCGGACCCCGGGGTGATCCCCGCCGGCCCGGCCCGCGTCTACAGCGCCCCCCTCTCCCTCACCCCCGGCCTGCCCCTCACCCGCGAGCGCTTCCTCGCCCGCCTCGTCCCCCTCGGGTACCGGACAGCAGAGGAGCTGGAGGACCCCGGCGACGTGGTGGTGGAGCCCGAGGCGGTCGAGGTCTTCCTCCGCCCCTTCGAGTACCCCGACGGGGGAGCCCCCGGTGGACCGGTCCGCCTGGAATTTGCGGAGGACCGCCTCGCGAAGATCCGCCGGCTGCCGGAGGGGGGGGAGGTTTCCACGCTTCGCCTCGAGCCAGAACTCCTCTCGGGAAACCCCGGCGCCGGTCTCCCGCTCTCGCGGCCGGTCCTGCTGGAGGAGGTCCTGCCCCATTTGACTGGCGCCATCCTGGCGGTGGAGGACCGCCGGTTCCTGAGCCACGGGGGGCTCGACCTTCGGGCCATTGCCCGGGCCGCGTGGGTGAACCTCCGGCATGGAGGGCTCGTCCAAGGGGGGAGCACCGTCACCCAGCAGCT
>JAKEHP010000206.1 GCA_022614955.1 Candidatus Methylomirabilota bacterium | reverse complement strand
GGGCCGCAAGGCCTCCGGGGCTTTTCTTTTTTGGGGGGGCGGACGGTGGGAGGCCGCCTCTCGAGAGGGTGCGGCGGGCCCGAAAATCCGGTTGACTTTTGGTCGGCCGGGTGATTATGTTTAGCTTTAGTTGTCGAAGGTTGTTTTGTCCGGAACGAACGCTTGACCCAGAGAGCCGCGCAGAGCTGACAAGCCTTCGCGGCTTTTTTTGCGCCTGTGTTCCGCAGGACAATCAGCCTGAGATTGGATGGCCCCGCTTCCCTGAGATGCACGGGGCCGACTTTCCGGGGAAGATCCCGGAAATCCTGCGGTAAGAGGGAGGTGACTCAATGGCCACAGGAACCGTGAAGTGGTTCAACGACGCCAAGGGATATGGCTTCATATCCCGGGGTGACGGCGAGAAGGACGTATTCGTCCATTTCTCCGCCATCCAGGGCGACGGGTACCGCTCACTCCAGGAAGGGGATCAGGTCGAGTTCGAGGTGACCCAGGGAGCCAAGGGCCCCCAGGCTGCGAACGTCCGCAAGATTTCTTAAATCTGCGAACCTGCGATTCCTCCACCCCGGCGGCCGCGAGGCCTCCGGGGGTTTTTTCAGACGACGAGCGCCAGGCGCCCGAACGAGGCGCGCGCCTCCAGCAGGCGGTGAGCCTCGGCCGCTTCCTCGAGGGGCAGGGCGCGCGACACGATTGGCTTGAGCCCGCCCGAGAGCACGAGATCCACCACCCCCGCCAGGTCCGCCTGCCGAGAGCATCCCGCCAGCTGCAGGTTCTTGAGCACCAGGACGGCGGGCTTTATCGGCACCGCCTCGCCCGACACGGCGCCGATGAGCGCCAGCCGGCCGCCCGGCGCCAGGCTGCGCAGCGAGGCCTGAAGCGTCGCCGTGCCGACGCACTCGATGACCACGCTGGCGCCCTTCCCCCCGGTAAGTTTCTTGACCTCGCCCGCCAGGGCATCCACGGGGCCGCACACGACGTGCGCCGCACCCAGCGCGGGGAGGAGGGCGGCCTTGTCCCCGGACGTGGTGGCGGCGATCACCTCGCCGCCGTACAGGCGCGCCAGCTGGACGGCGTGCACCCCCAGCCCTCCGCC
>JAKEHP010000205.1 GCA_022614955.1 Candidatus Methylomirabilota bacterium | reverse complement strand
TGGCCAAGCCCGAGTACACGGGCCTGATTGCCGTGGCCAACCCGAACACGTCCGGGACGGCCTACACCATGCTGGTCACCATCCTCCAGATCTTTGGGGAGGAGAAAGGCTGGAACTACCTGGCCCGCCTGCACAAGAATGTGGCCCAGTACACCAAGTCCGGATCCGCCCCCGGGCAATTGGCGGGCCGCGGGGAAGTGGCCATCGCCATCGTTTTCCTGCATGATGCCGTGCTCTTCGCCGAGGAGGGCTTCCCGGTGAAGCCCACCTCGCCGGCCGACGGCACGGGATACGAGGTCGGCGGTCTGAGCCTCATCAAGGGCGCGCCGCACCCGGAGATCGCGAAGCGGTTCATTGACTGGGCGCTGAGCCCGGACGTCCAGGTCATCGGCCGTCAGTTCCGTTCGTTCCAGTTGCCGTCCAACAGCAAAGCCCCCCTCCCGGAGCAGATCACGAAGCACGGGGTCTCGTTTGAGAACGTGAAGGTCATCAACTACGACTTCAAGTGGGCCGGCCAGCACCGGAATCGGGTGTTGAAGCGCTGGACGGAGGAGATCTTCCCGCTGCCTCGGGGCTAGCCCCGGCGCGGGCCGGACCAGGGCATGGGCAGGCATCCCTACCGGCTCCCCTCGACGCTGGGCGTCGCGGGCGCCCTGCTCCTGGGAGGCGCTCTCCTGCCCGTGGTCACCCGGGAGGGCCAGCTCTTCCCCTCCTCGCTGGCCGAGGGGGTGGCCGGCGGGCTTGTTGCCCTGCTCCCTCGCTTCCCCGAGGCGGCGGTCCCGCTCCTCATCGCGGGGCTGCTCCTGCTCCTCGCCTGCCTCCCCCGCCGCCGCGCCAGCGGGCGCCTCTGCGCCATCCTGGGGGCCCTGGGGCTCCTGGCCACCCTCCTGCTTATCCTCCGGACGGCCCGTCCGGGGTACACGGTCGGGCCGAGCGCCGTCCTGCTCGTTGGGGCCTGCCTGCTCCTCGTCGCGGGGGGCCTCGCCCGAAGCAGTGCCATCCGGGGGGACACCTTCGTGGCTGCGGGAATCCTCGCCCTGGCGGGGCTGGTCGCGCTCTTCGTCCTCTACCCAATCGGCACGGTGCTCCTGAAGAGCGTGGTGGCGGGCGGGCGGTTCGCGCCGCTCCTCTTCCTGGAGACCCTCAACCGCTACGCTCCCTTCTGGCGCGTCCTGCGCAACAGCCTCCTCCTGGCCCTGGTGGTGGGGGTGGCGGCGCCGGCCATCGGGTGCGCCTTCGCCCTCGTCACCGCCCGCTCCCGGTTCCGGGTGGCCCGGCTCCTCCAGTCCTTCTCCCTCCTCCCCATCATCACGCCCCCCTTCGTCATCGGCCTGGCCATCATCCTCCTCTTCGGGCTCCAGGGGACGATCACCGCCGGCCTGCTCGGCCTCCAGACCCGGGCCGTCTTCGGGTTTCCGGGGCTGGCGCTCGCACAGACCCTCTCCTTCGCCCCGGTGGCTTACCTGGTGTTGGCCGGCGTCGTGGAGTCCATGAGTCCGGCCCTGGAGGAGGCCAGCCTCACCCTGCGGGCGTCCCCCTGGACCACCTTCTGGCGCGTGACTTTTCCCCTCCTGCGCCCCGGGCTGGCCAACGCGTTCCTCCTGACCGTCATCGAGTCGCTGGCCGACTTCGGCAACCCCATCATCCTCGGGGGGGACTACGAGGTGCTGGCCACGGAGATCTACTTCAGCATCATCGGCCGCTACGACCAGGCCCTGGCGGCGACGCTGGGGGTGATCCTCCTTTCCTTCACCCTGACCACCTTCCTCCTGCAGCGCTACTGGGTGGGGGAGCGCTCCTACGTGGTGGTGACCGGCAAGCCCACTGCGGCCCGCCTCCTGCCGCTACCGCGGGCCCTGGAGACGGGCCTCCTGGCTTCCTGTCTTGCCTGGTCGGCCTTCACCCTGGTCATCTACGGCTCCGTCGTCCTGGGCGGCTTCGTGAAGCTCTGGGGGATCAACAACCGCTTCACCCTGGAGCACTACCGGGGCCTGGCCGCGGATGGGATGGAGGCCCTGCAGACCACGCTGCTCTTGGCCGGCCTCTCCGCCCCCCTCACGGCGGCGGTCGGCCTGCTCCTCGCCTACCTGCTGATGCGGCACACCTTCCCGGGACGGGCGGTCCTGGAGTTCTGCGCCATGCTCTCCTTCGCCATCCCCGGGACGGTCATCGGCATCGGCTATATCCTGGCCTTCAACGAGCCGCCGCTGCTGCTCACCGGCACGGCCACCATCATCGTCATCTCCTTCGTCTTCCGGAACATGCCGGTAGGCATCCGGAGCGGGATCGCGGCGCTGACCCAGATTGACCGCTCCCTGGAGGAGGCCTCCATCACGCTCCGGGCGAGCTTCGCCACCACGGTCCGCCGGGTCCTCCTCCCCCTGGTCCGCCCGGCCCTCATCTCGGCGCTGGTCTTCTCCTTCGTCCGCTCCATGACCGCCATCAGCGCGGTCATCTTCCTCGTGAGCGCCAAGTGGCAGGTGAGCACCAAGGTCATCCTGGACCAGGCGGAGAACGGGCGGATCGGGCTGGCCACGGCCTACAGCACCGTCCTCATCGTCCTGATGGCGGTGGCCATCGGGGGCACCTACCTGCTGGTGGGGCGGCTCCTCCGGACTGTCCGGTTTGAAGGGGGGACGGCGTGACGGGGCCGGCGGCGCGGGTCGTGCTGGAGGGGATCTCCAAGGTCTTCGGCCGCACCGTGGCGGTGGAGGAGGTCTCCCTCACGGTGGACCCCGGGGAGCTGGTCACCCTCCTGGGGCCGTCCGGGTGCGGGAAGACCACCACGCTGCGGATCGTGGCCGGCCTGGAGGTGGCCACGGCCGGGCGGGTCTTCATCGGCGGCGAGGAGGTCACGCCCCTCCCGGCCAACGCCCGGGATGTCAGCATGGTCTTCCAGTCCTACGCCCTCTTCCCGCACCTGACGGTCTCCGAGAACGTGGCCTACGGTCTCACGGTCCTGAAGCGCCCGGCGGCCGAGGTGCGCCGGGCCGTCGATGGGGCACTGACCCTGACGGGGCTCGGCGGCCTGGGGGACCGCAGCCCCGGCGCCCTCTCCGGGGGACAGCAGCAGCGGGTGGCCGTGGCCCGGGCCTTGGTCCTGCAGCCGAAGGTGCTTCTCTTCGATGAGCCCCTGAGCAATCTGGACGCCAAGCTGCGCAAGCGGATGCGGGCGGAGATCCGGGCCCTCCAGAAGCGCGCCGGCATCACCAGCCTCTACGTGACCCACGACCAGGCCGAGGCGCTGGCCATCTCGGACCGGATCGTGGTCATGGAGCGGGGCCGGGTAGCGCAGGTGGGGACGCCGCTGGATCTCTACGCCCGTCCCGCCTCCCGGTTCGTGGCAGAGTTCATCGGGGAGGCGAATCTGCTCCCGGCCACGCTCACCGGCTACCAGGATGGCGCTGCCCTGGTGCAGGTCGGCGCGCTCACCCTCAAGGTCCCGGGGCCGCCGCTCCGTCCCGGCCCCATCACCCTCATGGCCCGCCCCGAGGCGATCCGGCTCCACCAGGAGGGGCTGGGGCTCCCCGGCGTCGTTGAGAAGGTGGCCTACCTGGGGGGATCGGCAGAGTATACGGTGGGGACGGCGGCGGGAGCCATCCAGGTGAGCGATCACCAGGTGGAGGCGGGGCTCCTTGCGCCGGGGACGGCCGTGCGGCTGGAGTTCCTCCCGAAGGGGCTTTACCCGCTGCCGCCGGCGCCAGGGCGGCCCGAGGGGAAGGAGGGGCCGGGTGACTGATCCGCGGGACGTCCCGGGGCACGTGGACGAGAAACCCTGGGGTCGCGGGATCCTCCTCGAGGTGGGGCCCGGCTACAAGGTCAAGCGCCTGGAGGTCAAGCCCGGACACCGCCTCAGCCTCCAGAAGCACCGCCACCGCTGCGAGAACTGGGTGGTGGCAGTGGGGACGGCATCCGTGACCGTCGGCGACCGGAGCTTCTCCCTCCGTCCCCAGGAGCATACCTTTATCCCGGTGGATACCCTGCACCGCCTGGCAAACGCCG
>JAKEHP010000204.1 GCA_022614955.1 Candidatus Methylomirabilota bacterium | reverse complement strand
GCGATGAGCAGCCACCGCCGGAAAGGCGATTGAGTCCTGGCTCGCCCCGGGAGGAGCAGTCGCCGCAGCCCGGGGGGGTGGAACGGGCCTGGTCTCCCTGTTACATTTCTCCCCCTGGTGGCGCGGGGGAGGCGCATGGCCCCGTCTGACCAGAAGACCTTCCGCTTCTGTCCCTCGTGCAACGAGGAGGTCTACACCTATGCCGTCCCGGCCGAGGTGGGGTCCGAGGTCCGCTGCTCCGCCTGCGGCCTGCCGCTGGTCACAGCCGCCACGCTGGCCCCGGAGCGGCTGGAGTGCGTCCTCGCGGCCGACGACAATCGGTTCTACCGGACGCTCCTCCGGGATGTCCTCCTGGAGCGGAAGCTGGCGGCGACCGTGGAGGTCTTCGCCGGTGGCACCGACCTGCTCTCCCGGGCCGCGACCCGGTTCCACGACCACCTCCCCGTGAAGCTGGTCATCCTGGACGTGATGATGACCCCCCTGAACGGGCCGGCCACCGGGTTGGCCTTTCGGGCGCTGGAGAAGGGGCTGGGGATCTCCCCGCCCGCCCCCATCCTCTTCGTCTCGGGGAGTCCGGTGGATGAGGCGATGAAGGCGCTCCTGAGCAAGTGTGCCCCGGCCCTCTTCCTGCACAAGGGGGCGGACAAGGGTCCGGCCGCGCTGGGGCAGCGCCTGGAGCAGGTCATGGCGACCCTGCTCCGGGGGACACGCACGGAAAGGGGGAAGCAATGAAGCGCCTGCGGGTCCTGATCGTGGACAATGACCGGTTCGTCGTGGAGGCGGTGGGGGATGTCCTCGCCGAGGCCGGGTACCTGGTTCGAAAGGCCTACGACGGCCTGGAGGGCCTCCGGGCGTTACGCCGCGAGCCGCCCGACGCGCTCATCCTCGATCTCATCATGCCCAAGGTGGACGGCGGCCGCCTGTGCCGCTATCTGCGCCAGGACAGCCGCCTGCGGCACATCCCGGTGATCGTCTTCTCGGGCCTGGCGGCGCGGGACCTGGGGGAGATCGGCGCCCTGGACGCCCAGGCCTACGTGGCCAAGGGGCCGTTGCCGGTGGTGGCCGAGAACCTCCTCAAGGCCCTGAGGGCCCTCGC
>JAKEHP010000203.1 GCA_022614955.1 Candidatus Methylomirabilota bacterium | reverse complement strand
TGGCCCGGGCCATGGCGGGCGGGTTCCGCTTCCTCCTCCTCGACGAGCCGTCGTCGGGCCTGGACGTGAACGAGACCGAGCACTTCGCCGGGATCCTGCGCGGCGTGGTGGCTCGGGAGGGGATCGGCATCCTCCTCGTCGAGCACGACATGGCCCTGGTACGGGCGGTGTGCAGCTACATCTACGTCCTCGACTTCGGCCGGCTCATCTACGAGGGCACGGCGGCCGACGTCCTCTCGGCCGAGATCGTCAAGGCCGCCTATCTCGGGTCGGAAGCGGCGGAGAGCTGACATGCTGGAGTTGCGGGGGGTCACGGCCGGGTACGGATCGCACACCGTGCTGCGCGACGTCAACCTGGTGGTCCCCGACAACGCCGTGGTGGCCCTCCTCGGCCCCAACGGGGCGGGCAAGACCACCCTCTTGCGGGTCGCCTCCGGGCTGTTGCGACCCTCCGCCGGGCGGATCCTGGTCGACGGGGTCGACGCCAGCGGCTGGCCGCCCCACCGCCTGTCCCAGGCCGGGGTATGCCACGTCCCCGAAGGCAGGGGAATCTTCCGGGGCTTGTCGGTGAAGGACAACATCCGGCTCCAGGCCGGGGGACACCCCCGATCCCCCGGGCAGGCCAGCGGTGACCTCCCGCTCGATCCCATCCCGGCCGTGGCCGAAGCCTTTCCCCGCCTGGGGGAGCGCCTCGCCCAGCGGGCGGGGACGATGAGCGGCGGCGAGCAGCAGATGCTGGCCCTGGCCCGGGCCTACGTGGCCGGGGCCAAGACGGTGTTGCTGGACGAGGTTTCGATGGGCCTCGCTCCCAAGGTCATCGACGAGATCTTCGAGTACCTGCACCGCCTCGCCGCCCAGGGCGCCGCCCTCCTGCTCGTCGAGCAGTACGTGGCCCGGGCCCTCGAGTTGGCCGACTTCGTCTACATCCTGAACAAGGGCCGCGTGCAGTTCGTGGGTGAGTCCGACGAGCTGGGCGAGGAGCAGATCCTCGCCTCCTACCTGGGGGTCTGAAGCAT
>JAKEHP010000202.1 GCA_022614955.1 Candidatus Methylomirabilota bacterium | reverse complement strand
GTCAAGCTCCCCGAACGCGATCTTGCAGGCCCCCCCGGTCTGGGTGACGACCCCCGGCTCGGTGATGGTGGACCAGATGTACGCGGCCCCCCCCAGCACCCGACCCTTCCCGAGGATCGCTTCCAGCTTCTCCTCGTTGTCAATCCCGTTCTGGAGCGTGAGCACGACTCCCCCGGGGGCCAGGAGGTCCGGGAGGGCCCGGCCCGCGCTCTCCGTGTCGTAGGACTTCACGCAGAAGAGAACCAGGTCCACTGGGCCGACCGTGCGTGGCTCGTTCGTTGCCTTCACCGGGATCGCGAAGCTCTCCCGGACGGTCCGGAGGGTGAGTCCCCGCGCCAGAAGGGCCCGCAGGTGCTCGCCCCGGGCAATGAAGGTGACCTCGGCGCCGCTCCTCGCCAGGAGGCCCCCGAAGTACCCGCCGACGCCGCCTGCCCCGAAGACGCAGATCCGCATCCCTTACTCCAGGAGCGACCCGGTGCCGTCGAAGGTGAAGGTCCAGGGGGCGCCCAGAATCTCCAGGGCGGGGTTGGCCCGGACTTCCCCCACGAGGGCTTCGGAGGCGAGGAACGTCTCCAGCGCCAGCGTGTTCCGGATCCGCACCACCCGGGCCCGCTCCGGCGGTGTCAGACCAATGGTCGAGAGCGCCACTTCGAGTGCCTCCCGGTCCGTGTCCAGGATGATCGGCAATCTGCTCCGGACCGGCGAGGAGCTGGTGAGGGAGTTGGTGTAGGTGGCCTTGAAGTCCACCTTGTCGGCCAGCCGGCGGGTGGCGAAGTCGGCGAACCCCATCCCGACGGCGTTCCCGTGGGTCCGCACCGTGAGGTCGCGAATCAGAATCCGCATATACCTGGGGCTCTTCGGCTCCTCCTCGGGGTACAGGTACATCCGACCGATGACCTTGGGGTCCATCCCGGTGCCGGCGATGTCCTTCCCGATCTCGTCCACGATGAGCAGGTGGAGGAACTCGAAGGGGATCCTCGCTGCCAGGGCCCGGGCCTGCCTGAGGAGCGCCTTTTCCTCCGCCTCCAGAGCCTCGGGCGGGATGGCCCGGACGGCCGCCGTCTCGGACCGGGCGTTTTCCACCAGCCCGACCCCGCACAGGACCGGGAGCCGGCTCAGGGAGAAGCGGGCGATCTCTGGGATCATCCGGTTGAAGGAGATGTCCACGGCGGCCCGGTGGGCCAGTTGGGCCCCCCGGTGGTTCCCCAACCCGACGACCAGCATCTTTAAGAGACCGCTCTCCACCTCCCCCGTGAAGTTGGTGTGGGGCTTGACCCGGTTGATGAGGACGATCCCGTCGGCGCTGGCCGCGATCCGGTCCACCAGGACCGGCAACCCCCAGGGCATCGTCCCCAGTTCCACCACCTCCATGGAGGAGCGGATGGGGGCCCCCATCGCCTCCTCCGTCACCCCGTAGGTCCCCAGGACCCTGACCTGTCCCTCGGCCGTGGCCCCGCCGTGGCTCCCCATCGCCGGGACGAGGAAGGGAGCGGCCCCCCAGCCCTTCAGGCGGTCCAGGACAGCCCGGGTGACCACGGCGAGGTTGGCCACTCCCCGGCTCCCGACGCCGACGGCGATGGCCATCCCCGGGCGGATGCGCGAGGGCAGGCGGATCCGCTCCAGTTCGGCGAAGACCGCCCCCCGCAGGTCCGGCACGGCCGGCTGCTGCTCGAAGCGCTGCCGCACCCGGTATATCGTGGGGAAGCCCATCTGACTCCTAGAGGGTGACACTCTCGCCCGGCTGCAGGATCTTGACCACCTGCTGCAGGCCGTTCTGCCGGACCAGTTCCCGGAGGAGCTGGACCGGCTCCTCCAGCGGCTCCGCCGAGACCTTGAAGGTCCCCCAGTGGATCGGAACCACCACCTTCGCGCCGAGCATCGGGATGGCCTCCACCGCCTCCGCGGGGCTCAGGTGCATCCGGAGCCACTTCTTGAAGAGGGGCCGGTAGCCGCCGATCGGGAGGAGGGCCACGTCGGGGCGGAACCGGGCGCCGATGGTCCGGAGGCCGGAGAAGAAACCGGTGTCGCCGGCAAAGTAGATCGTCGCCTGGCGACCCCGGAAGATGAAGCCGTGGGGGGTCCCCCGGGGATTCAGAGGGGACCGCCCCCGCAAGTGCCTGGCCGGGACCGCCACGACCTCGACCGGCCCGATCCGGACATGTTCGCCGCTTCGGAGCTCCCCCACGAGCCGGAATCCCAGGCGCCGGGCGATGCGGGAGTGCCCCGGCGGCAGCAGGAGCGGGGTGTCGGGAGGGAGGCGTTTCAGGGACGGCCGGTCCAGGTGGTCGTAGTGGGCGTGCGAGATGGCGATCAGGTGGAGGGGGAGGAGGTCGGCGGGGACCGGGGTGACCTCCACGGCCCGCCGCAGGCCCTTCAGGAACTTCCGGAGGACGGGGTCTGTGAGGATCCTGACGCCGTCCAGCTCGATGAGAGTGGTGGCATGCCCCCAGTAGGTGATCCGGGCCGCCATTACGTCTTGTACTCCTCGCGGACGGGGGAGAAGATGTCCAGAACCAGAGCGTGCCCGGCGCACGCGGCGCAGCCGTGTGGGACGTTCCCCGGGATGATGTAGCTGTCGCCCGGCTTCAGCCGCCTGGTCTCCTCGCCGATGGTGAAGTCCAGCTCTCCCTCGAGGACGAACCCGGCCTGCTCATGGGGGTGGCTGTGCATCGGGACCGTCGAACCCGCCTCCAGCGTGACGAGGGAGAGCATGAGCCGCTCCCCGAAGGCGAGCTGCGTCTTCACCCCCTCAAAGATCTGCTTCCTGTTCTTCCCGTGCAAATCCACAAAGGACATCGTGGCCTCCTCTCCCCTGATGGCGGGAGGGATTATACCGCGGGGAGGGCGGGGCGGCCAAATCGCCTTGACAGACATAGGGCCACCGCTATACTGGCCCTGAATTCTGGTCAAGCCCTGCGAATTCCGCGCCTCCAGGGCGAATAGCTCAGTGGGAGAGCACCTGCCTTACAAGCAGGGGGTCCCTGGTTCAAGCCCAGGTTCGCCCACCAG
>JAKEHP010000201.1 GCA_022614955.1 Candidatus Methylomirabilota bacterium | reverse complement strand
GCGGGAGGCGGCGGGGGCTCCTGCCCGGGCACCCCGGAGCGGAGCGCCGAGATCATCGACCTCGCCGCCGCCACGCCGGTCTGGACCGCGACCGGCTCGATGGAGATCGGGCGCCGCCAGACCAACCTGACCATCCTGCCCGACGGCAAGGTCCTCGTCACCGGCGGCAGCGGCCAGTGCGGGTTCACCGCCGAGACCGGCGCGGTGTTCGCCGCCGAGCTGTGGGATCCGGCCACCGGCCAGTGGACCCGCATGGCGAACGCCGGAGTGATGCGGGTTTACCACTCCACCACGGTCCTCCTCCCCGATGGCCGGGTGCTCTCCACCGGAAGCGGCGACGGCGGCGGTGTCACCCAGCAGTACAGCTACGAGATCTACTCGCCGCCCTATCTGTTCAAGGGCTCGCGGCCGGGCTATAACCTTGCATCTACCAGCATGCGGTACGGGCAGGCCTTCACGGTGGCCACGCCCAACGCCGCGGCGATCCGCAAGGTCACCCTCATCCGGCTCGCCTCCTCCACCCATGCCTCCGACATGGGCCAGCGGCTCAACACCCTCGCCTTTCAAGCGGCGGCCGACGGCCAGAGCCTCACGCTCACCCCTCCGGCGTTCGGACGGGTGGCGCCCCCGGGGCCGTACCTGCTTTTCATCGTCAACGACCGCGGGGTTCCCTCGGGGGCCCAGACGGTGCTGCTCGGGCCGTGACGAACGGATCCCGCCTGAAGAGTCCTTCACCGGCGCTTCAGGCGGGGTTCACCGGGCGGGCCTAGACTCCGGCCATGACCATGCATCCCCGCGATGCGCTCCCCGCCTGGTTCCTGGGACCCCGGGCCGAGAACGCCGAGCTGCTGGAGCGGCTGGTGGTGGAGTCTCTGCGCGATCACGTCTTCTGGCGGCGGAACTATCACCCGGAGGACGGCTTCACCATCCGGGAGACCGACAAGCGGCGGGAGGGGTACGAGGAGTCGGTCGCCACCCTGACCCAGGAGTTGATGGGGCTCCTGGCCGAGCTCAAGCGGGACGTGCCCTTCTTCAGCGGCCGGTACAAGGGCCACATGATCGGGGAGCAGACGATCGCCGCCCAGATCGGCTACTTCGCCACCATGCTGTACAATCCGAACAACATCGCGATCGAGATCTCCCCGGTCACCACCCGGCTGGAGCTGGAGGTTGCCGCCCAGCTCGCCGCCATGATCGGCTACGACCCGGCCCGGTGCTGGGGCCACCTGACCTCGGGCGGCACCATCGCCAACTTCGAGGCGCTCTGGCTGGCGCGGAGCGTCCGCTACCTGCCGGTGGCCGCGGCGGGCGCCGCCCAGGAGCTGGGACTGGAGCCGGATGTCGGGCTCCCCGGCGGGGGGACCGCGCCCCTGCTTTCACTTCCGCTGTGGGAGCTGGTCAACCTCACCAACCGGGCCACCCTGGATCTCTGGGACCGGCTGTGGGC
>JAKEHP010000200.1 GCA_022614955.1 Candidatus Methylomirabilota bacterium | reverse complement strand
GCGCTCCGGCTGGCGCGGTTCAACGTCACCACCACCAAAGTGGACAAGCGCTACTTCGTGGGGCTCCCCATCCCGGCCGCGGCCGGTGTCATCGCCGCCTTCGTCCTCTTCCTGCGGGAGTCCTCCTCCCTCCCCCTGTTCGATCGCGAACTCCTCGGGCCCCAGGTGACCGAGCCGGCCGCGTTAGTCCTGGTCTACCTCCTGGCCTTCCTGATGGTGAGCCGACTCCGATACCGGAGCCTGAAGGGGCTGGAGCTTCGGCAGCGCCGCCCCGCCACGGTCCTCTTCGCGCTCCTGCTGGCCCTGCTGCTCGTCGCGGCGGAGCCGGTCCTGCTGCTCTTCGCAACCTTCCTCCTCTACGCCCTGTCGGGTCTCGCGCGGACGCTCCCCTTCCTGCGCCGGGCACCCTCTACCGAGCAGGGAGAGGAGCTCGAGCTTCGGCCGGGGGAGCCCGCTCCGTAAGGAGTGCTCCCCCGGCCGCCTGAGACGCGATCGAGGGTTCCCCTGGGTATTCCGGTGCCCCGGCTTCCCCGCCCGACCGCGCCGGGTGCGCCGTCGGGGCGTTCCGCGATCGGGGCCGACCTCCGGCCCCCCGGAGGAAGCATGAGCACGCGCATCCTGATCTTCGACACCACCCTGCGGGACGGCGAACAGTCCCCGGGGTACAGCATGAATACGAAGGAGAAGGTGGAGCTGGCCAAGCAGCTCGCCCGCCTGAACGTGGACGTCATCGAGGCCGGCTTTCCCATCGCTAGCAATGATGACTTCGAGGCGGTCAAGGCGGTGTCGCTCGCCCTCAAGGGGACCGGCCCGACCATCGCGGGCCTGTGCCGCACCAAGTTTCAGGACATTGACCGGGCCTGGGAGGCGCTCCAGCACAGCGACCGGCCCCGGATCCACACCTTCATCGCGACCTCCGACATCCACATGAAATACAAGCTGAACATGACCCGCGAGGAGGTCCTGGAGTCGGCGGTCGCCGCCGTGAAGCGGGCCCGCGGCTACACCCCCGACGTGGAGTTCTCCGCGGAGGACGCACACCGGACCGACCAGGACTTCCTCTGCCGGATCATGGAGGAGGCGATCAAGGCCGGTGCCAGCACGATCAACATCCCGGACACCGTGGGCTATGGCCTCCCCTGGGAGTTCGGCGAACGGATCCGCAACCTGATGACCCGGGTGCCCAACATTGACAAGGCCGTGGT
>JAKEHP010000199.1 GCA_022614955.1 Candidatus Methylomirabilota bacterium | reverse complement strand
GCGCGCTCGGCGTTCGCCAGGTCGGCCCCGAGCGCCCCGATCGTCCGGTAGCTCATCCCCGCGAAAGGCCCCAGCGACTCGGCAAGCCCCTGGAAGATCTCCTCCGGTCGGCGCCAGGGGAGCTGCAGGCCCAGCCTCCCGGCCAGGTCCAGTAGGACGCGCCAGTCCTCGCGCGACTCCGCGAGCGGGGGAAGGGCCCGGCCGATGCGCTGGACCCGGCCCTGACGGTTCACGAAGGTCCCATCCTTCTCCACGTAGGCCGCGCTCGGCAGGACCCAACGCGCCAGTGCCGAGGTGGGGTTCTCGTTGGTGCCCGAGTAGACGAAGAGCGGCACGCTCGCCGCGAGCTCTCGGGCCCGGTCTTCTCCGAAGAGTCTCACCAGGTCGTGCCCGAAGACCCACAGCGCGTCGAGATGGCCGGCGAGCGCCTCGTCCAGGATCCCCTCGGCCCGCTGCGCATCCGGGCCGGCCAGGCCCAGCAAGGTCGCCCCCAGGGTGTTGGGGTTCTTGTCCGCCTGGATGAGGAAGCCGTCACAGGAGCCGGGCTCCTCCGGAACGGCCGCGCTGACCAGGGCACCCTGGAAGATCTCCCGGATCAGGAACAGCTCCTCGTTCGTGAGCTGGGCCGAGGCGATGACGCCGACCCGGGGCCGCGGCTCTCCCGATCCTGCGAGACCGGCCGAGATCGCGGCCAGGGCTTGCTCCCAGGTCGTCTCCGCCGACGGTCCGCGCACCTTCACCAGGCGTCCCCGATCCAGCCAGCCGAATCCGTAGCGCCCCTCGTCGCACAACCACCACTGGTTGACGTGCGGATTGGTGCGGGGCTTGACCCGCACGACCCGGGCCCCATCGTTCAGGTGCGGCCTGTCGAGCACGAAGTGCAGGTCCATGTTGCACCCCTGACTGCAGCCGTTGCACACCGTGGGGGCGCTGGAGAGGTACCAGACCCTGGCCTTGAAGCGGGAGTCGCGCTCGGTCAGTGCACCCACGGGACAGATATCCACCACGTTGGCCGAGTAGGGATTGTCGAGGACCTCCCCGGGATACAGCCCGACCTCCGCCTGGTCCCCCCGGTTGAAGATGCCGAACTCACCGGTCCTGGTGATCTCGTCCGTGAAGCGCACGCAGCGGGAGCAGAGGATGCAGCG
>JAKEHP010000024.1 GCA_022614955.1 Candidatus Methylomirabilota bacterium | reverse complement strand
TGGGAGACATCCGGCTGAGCCTGGCCGCCGCAGACGTCAACATCGGCGTCATCTACCTGGTCGCGGTGGCGTCGCTGGGCGACAGCTCGGTGGTCATCCGCAGCCTGGTCCGCACCCAGCCCGGGTCCCAGTGGAATGCGGCGCGGGAGTTCCGCCGCCGGATCAAGAACCGGTTCGATCGTGAGGGCATCGAGATTCCCTTCCCGCAACGCACCGTGCACCTCAAGGTCGAGGGGGAGACCTCCTCCCAGGCCATCACCGCTGCCGGCGCGGCCGGCAGGTGACCCTCCGGCTCTACAACACCCTGACCCGCCGGGTGGAGCCGCTCCAGCCGCTCCAACCGGGCCGGGTGTCGCTCTACACCTGCGGTCCCACCATCTACAACTACGCCCACATCGGCAACTTCCGGACCTTCCTGTTGGAGGACCTCCTGCGCCGGTGGCTGGAGGCGAGCGGGTACGAGGTCTTCCATATCATGAACCTCACCGACGTGGACGACCGGACCATCGCCGCCGCGGGGGCCAAGGGCGTGTCGCTCCGGGCCCACGTGGATCCGTTCGCGGTCGCCTTCCGGGAAGACCGGGACTGGCTGGGCATCGTGCCCGCCCACGCGGAGCCCCGGGCCACCGAGTACATCGAGCCCATGATCGAGATGATCCAAGCCCTGCTCGACCAGGGGGTGGCGTATCGGGGGGAGGACGGCTCCATCTATTTCGCCATCGCGCGGTTTTCCGGCTACGGGCGCCTGTCCCGGCTGGACCGCCGCCAACTGCGCGCCGGCGCCAGCGAGCGGGTGAGTGCCGACGAGTACTCCAAGGAAGACGCCCGCGACTTCGTGCTCTGGAAGGCGGCGAAACCGGAGGACGAGGCGGTCGGGGCGGCCTGGGATGCCCCGTTCGGACGGGGGCGGCCGGGGTGGCACATCGAGTGCTCGGCCATGGCGCTGGAGCTCATCCGGCGGCGCTGGGGAGTGGAGGTGCTCGATATCCACGCCGGCGGGGTGGATCTCATCTTCCCCCATCACGAGGACGAGATCGCCCAGAGCTGCGCCTACACCGGCCGGGACG
>JAKEHP010000198.1 GCA_022614955.1 Candidatus Methylomirabilota bacterium | reverse complement strand
CGAAGTCCCGCGCCCCCCGCCAGAAGGCGTCGTGGACCTGGCCGTCGAGGACATGCGTCTCGGGGACACCCGCCTCCTGGCAGAGGCGGCCCACCGTCATGAGCTGGGCATCCACCGCCTCGCGGCGAACGCTGCCGATCGCCACTGCCAGGCCGTAGCTCGCCCTCGGCCAGGGGAGTCCCGCCCCCTCGGCAACCCGACGGGAGGCCTCGGGGTTCAAGAGTTCTACGGCAAAGGGGACCACGGCGGACTCGAGGATCCTGGTGATGATCCCACCGGCCACCTCGACGGCGGCGACCGGCGCCAGGAAGGTCCTCTCGACCGCCGGAAGGGGGTACAGCCGGAAGCTGGCCTCGACGATGATCCCCAGGGTACCGAGAGAGCCGATGTAGAGTTTGCCCACGTCGTACCCGGTGACGTTCTTGACAACCTTGGCGCCGGCCTTGGTCACCTTCCCATCGGCATGGACGACCCGGATGGCAATGAGGAGATCCCGTGAGGCCCCGTAGCGCAGCCTCCGGGGGCCGCTGGAGTTGGTGGCGAGGATGCCCCCGAGCGTGGCCCGGTCGGCATCGGGGGGATCCAGGGCGATGAACTGCCCGTGCCGACCCAGGACCGCCTGCGCCTCCTTCAGCAGGGTGCCCGCCCGGAAGCTGGCGGTCATGTCCCCTGGCTCGTGGTCCACCGCCCCGCTCAGGCGGGAGAGGCCGAGGACGAGGTCCACGCGCTCGGGGATGCCGCCGAAGGCCATCTTCGTCCCGCTCCCCCACGGCACGACCTTGAGCCCCTCGGCCGAGGCGAAGGTGAGGATCGCCGAGACCTCCTCCACCGAGCCCGGGAAGGCCACCGCCCGCGGGACCTGCGCGTCCACGGCGTACTGGGCGGCCCCGGGGCCGGCCACGACGTGCTCCTGGCCCACCAGCCCGCTCAGGCGTTGGACCAGCGCCCCTTCCGACAGCATGCTTCTACCTCTACCCGCGCCCCAGCACCTCGTCCACGATCTCGCGCTGCCCTGCCGGCCCGGCCGCCCCGCCGGGTGTGGCCGCGGGGAAGATCTTCCCCGGGTTCAGGCGGCCATCGGGATCGAAGATCGTCTTCGCCTTCTTCATCGCTCCCATGTCCTCGTCGGTGTACATCAGGGGAAGGTAGTCCCGCTTCTCCAGGCCGATCCCGTGTTCCCCGGTGAGGCTCCCGCCCATCTCGACGCAGGCCTTGATAATCTCGGACCCCATGGCCTCGGCCCGTTGCAGCTCCCCTTCATTTCGGGAGTCGTAGAGGATGAGCGGGTGCAGGTTGCCGTCCCCGGCGTGAAAGACGTTCGCCACGCGGAGGCCGTACTTCTCCGACAGCTCCCCGATAAATTTCATGATGGGGGGAAGCTTGGTCCTGGGGATCACCGAGTCCTGGACATAGTACTCGGGGCTGATCTGCCCCATGGCGGCGAAGGCGGCCTTGCGCCCCTTCCAGAGCAACAGGCGTTCG
>JAKEHP010000197.1 GCA_022614955.1 Candidatus Methylomirabilota bacterium | reverse complement strand
TTCCTGCAGGTACGGGAGAAGCACGGGCTGCAGGAAGGGAACCCCGAGAGGACACGGTGGCCGGGGCCGGCGGGCCCGGTGCGGCGGGGATCCGTGGGCCCCATGAGGGCGATGACCGGGCGCGACAGGGCGGCCGCCAGGTGCATCGGCCCCGTGTCGTTGGCGATGATGAGGTGCGCCCGGCTCAGGACGGAACCGATCTCAACCAGGGAGGTCTTCCCCCGGAGATCCTGGACCCCCACCGGCCAGCCGCTGTCGGGTCCGGGCGCTGCCTCCCCCACGACCAGGACGTGGACCCCCTCCGTGAGGAGGCCGGCCGCCACCGCCGCGAAGCGCTCCACCGGCCAGCGCTTCGTGGCCCAGCGGGCTCCCGGGATCAGGACCGCCAGCGGGCGGTGAGCCGGCAGCGGGGTCGCCGGGGCGGGAAAGCGGAGCGGGAAGACTCCGGGGTCCGCCTCGAGGCCCAGGTAGGCCGCCGCGTCAAGGTTCTGGAGGATGGCGTGCCGGTCCAACATCCGGGGCCCCACCATGGCGTGATAGAAGAGGCGCGCGCCTTCCCGCTCATGGGAGGCTCCAAGCACCACATCGGCCCTGGCGAAGCAAGCGATCAGGGCGCTCTTCAATAGGCCCATGAGGTCGAGGGCCAGATGGTAGCGCTCCCGCCGCAGCCCCCCGAGAAACCCGGGCAGGCGGCGGACCGGATGCTGCCGGTCGAAGGGGAGGACCGCGTCCACGGCCGGGCAGCAGCGGACGAGATCCGCGTAGGCCGCGTTCACCACCCAGGTGAGGTGACAGCCGAGCCCTCGCTTCAGCGCCTCGACGGTCGGGAGGGCGTGGATGAGGTCCCCCAGCGAGGACATCTTGATGAGCAGGACCCGGGGGGGTGTGCCAGCCGCGGTGAGGGCCCGCAGGCGGTCCCGGAGCGGCGCGCCGGGGGCGGGGGGGTGGGCTACCATCGGCGCTGTAGGACGAAGTCCACCATCGTGGCGAGGGAGGCCTTGGCCGGCCCGTCGGCGAAGGGGGTGAGGCACGCGCGCGCCTTGTGCAAGTAGCGCTCCGCCTCGGCGAGGGTGGCCTCGTCCGCCCGGTGCTCCCTCACGAGGGCGCGGATGGCCTCGACGTCCCCGTCCCCGATCGGGAGCCGGCCGAGGCGTTTCAGCAGGACGTCGCGAACCTCCGCGGGGCCGGTCTGCAGGAGATGGATCAGAGGGTAGGTGATCTTCCCCTCCTTCACGTCGTTGCCCACCGGCTTGCCGAGGAGCTCCTCGTGGGCCATGAAGTCCAGGGCGTCATCCACCAACTGGAACCCGATCCCCAGGTTCAGGCCGAACTCGGTGAGGGCCTCCACCTGCTCCGCGGGGGCGCCGGCGGCCCGCGCCCCGCCCCGGCAGGCGGCCGAGAAGAGGGCCGCCGTCTTCCCCGTGATGATGGCCAGGTACTCCTCGTACGGGATGTCGGGGTTGCGCTCCCAGCAGAGCTCCAGGATCTCCGCCTCCGTCATCGCCACGGTCGCGTCGGCGAAGGCCTTCAGGACCGCGAAGTCCCCGTGGGCCACCAGCATCTGGATCGCCCGGGCGTAGAGGAAGTCGCCGGCCAGGACCGAGACGGCCGGCCCCCAGGTGATGTTCGCCGAGGGGCGCCCCCGCCGCATGGCCGCGTTGTCCACGATGTCGTCGTGGATCAGCGTGGCCACGTGCATGTACTCGGCCACGGCCGCCAGCTCGAGCGCCGCCTCCCGGTCCGTCCCTCCGCAGAGGCGGTGGGCGAGCAGGAGGAGGGCGGGGCGCACCCGCTTCCCCCCGCTCCCCAGCACGTAGGCGGCCACCTCGGCGATCCGGGGCGCCCGGGTCTGCACGGTCGCCTGGACCCGGCGCTCGACCTCCGCCAGGTCTTCAGCGATGGGGGCGAACAGAAGCGCCTGCAGGGCCGTCTGCACCGGTGGCCTCGCCTCGATCCACGCGGGGCCGCCTCACCCCTTCCGGCGCCCCGGGACCCCGATGGAGCAGAAGCCGGGAGAAAGATGCGGCCACCCTACCACAGGGCTCGCCGCTCTTTCAACCGCAAAGGGCAGGGGGCCGGCGGGGGCCGCGAGCAGATAGGGTATGGATCTCAGAACAGGTCCTCGAGGTCTTGATAGGTCCGCGCCGCCCGCGGCGCGACCTTGCCGATGAGCACGATCTGCTCGCGGTCAAAGATCTTGTAGATGACCCGGTATCGGCCGACCCGCAGGCGGTAGACATTGCGAGCGAGCGCCTTCCCTCCTTTCGGCCGCGGCTGATCAGCCAGCGCCAGCAGGCGCGTCACGACATGCGCTCGGTCGGCCTCGCTCACAGCAGCGAGCTGCTTCTCCACGCGCGCGCTCGCCACCCTGATCGCATAGGGCATCTCAGCGGCGGGCCTTGAGCGCCTTGACGACCTCCTCGAGCTTCTTGCCGCCGGTCCGCCGGTAGTCCGCCTCGGCCTCCTGCATGTCCCGCAGGTCCTCCAGGTCTTGCAGAAGTTCCTCGTATTCGGCGATGGGCAGGAGAGCAGCCATGGGGATACCGTGCTTCGCGATGAGGATCCGCTTCCGGTCCAGGAAGGCTTCCTGGACAAGCCGGGTCAACCGCGCTCGGGCTGCGGTGATGTTCAGAACCTTGTTCACCCGTCACCTCCAGGTTCGAGTGGACTGAGTCGCATCCTAGCATTGCTGTATTCATTTGTACAGAATTTACCATTCGATGTACACATTTTCCCTCGTCCGCGCCCGGCGCCGCTCGGCCGAGCCAGGCCGGGGCGCGGCCGGCCGCGCGGAGCCTGCGTGGAGCGGAGGGGGGGCGAGCCGGGAGGGGGCCGCGAGGAGTCAGGGCCGGCAGGCGTCGAGGATCGTGGCGAAGTACTCCTCCGTTCGGGCGAACTGGAAGAGGAGGGGGCCGCGGGACACGAGCGGGCGGTCGGAGCTGCCCGGCGGCAGGTGGTACTCGTAGCCCAGGTCCACCCGGGCGGCCACCTGGCCCCCGGGCACGAGGACCCGGAACCGCGTCCAGCCCTCGAAGCCGATGCGCAGCCCGTCGGGGAACCCGACCACGCCGGTCAGGCGTCGGCCATCTTTATCGTAGGCCGTCGCGGCGAACCGCAGGCCCAGGATGGGCTGGGCGGTGTCCGTGACCTGGACGACCCCCGCGATGAGAAGCCCTCCCGCCTCCACCGGCTGGCAGTTCCAGAACAGGTCAATGTGCAGCGCCCGTTCTCGCTTCTGGAACGGTTCCGTGGCGACCGGGCTCGGCGGCAGCGTCCCGCAGGCCGCGAGGACCAGCACCAACGCCGCCGCTCCGTTTGCTATCCATCTGGGGTTCATCGCGCTCCCCCCCTCCTTCCCGAGCAACCCGCGCCTCCCCCCGAACCTATCAACCATCGAGCACACTCATCGGTTCCCATTGTAGTCCGGCAGAGGAAAAAATGCCACAAGGCCGGCCAACCCGACGGGCCGGAGGCGGCGCGGAAAGATGAAGGCCCGGGGGCGAGCCCCCGGGCCTTCAGACGACAAGCGAACGAAACTGGACCGAGACCTAGAACCCGTAGTTCAGGACGCCGGCAATCTTGGTGACATCGTCGAAGGTCGTGACGCCGAAGACTGTCTCATCCCCGAGGAAGAGATGGCCCGCGGTCAGCGTGAACACCAGGCCCTTGGCAATGGTGTAGTCCAGCTTCACGCCGACCTCGGTCCCGACAGAGTCCACGCCGGCGAGGATGCCGTCACCGATGGCCGACGGGCTGGCAGCCGTCCCCTCATCCACCACCCCGATGAAGTGGACATTGCCGGCGATCTTGAAGGTCGGGGTCGCTTTCCAGGTGGCGATCACGCCGACGCCCCAGGTGTTCTCGGGGCTGTCGGCCGTGGCGTCAATGTCAATGGCGCCGCCGCCGCCCCAGACCTGGGTCCCGGGCTCGTGCCCGCCGGAGCCGCTGTAAAGGACCGGATAGCCCTCGTTGTCGCCGCCGTCGCCTTTATCCCCAGTGGCGTACCAGCCGCGCAGTTCGAGGTCGAGAGCAGTGCCGGGGAGGGCCATCCCGACGCCACCATCCACCACCCAGCCCGCCTGGTCGGCGGCAGGGAGGATCTCCTTGGTGCCATACACGAAGTCCAGATCCCACCGGATGTTCTGGACCTTGCCGGCCGCCCCGGCACCGAACCAGAAGCCGGTCGCGGACGTACCAGCTATTGGGGTCTCACTGTCGTGGTCGTACACGAAGTAGAGGTTCAGATTCAGGTCCTTTATCGGGCTTGTGGAGAGGTCAATGGCGTAGAGGTCGCGCGCACGTTCTCCTTCACTCCCGACCGTGGTGGTAGCGCCCCCTGCGTTGGCGCGGAACCACCAGGCGCTGGCGTTGATCTCGCCCAGCTTCCCGTACAGGGAGATGCCTGACCCGTCGTCATCCAGGAGGAGGGCCTTCGAGGTGAAGAAGTCCTGGATACCGGCCCGGAGCCGCAGCGGCGTCGCCGGGACGGGGAAGTCAATGTACGCCCACTTCGTCTCGACGTTCACGCCATCGGCGCCGCGGTCACCGCCCGATCCCTTAATTGACGTTCCTGAGGTTGCTGCCCCACCGAACGGCACGTCCCCGATCTCGAGACGGAGCACGCCCTTCACGCCGCCCTCGGTCTCGACGTCGAACCGCGGCCGGAATCGTGTCTGGAACGTGTGCCCGGAGCAGTCAATACCGCCCGGCACCCCTACGTCCTCGAGGCAGGGCAAATTCTCATCGAACTGGAACCGGACCCGGTAGGCTCCCGTGAACTTCAGATCCGCCGCGAACGCAGGCACGGCCAGCCCCACAGCCACCGCTCCCGCGAGCAAGGCAACGAAGAATTTTCTCATCATCTACCCTCCCAGTCCGACCAACGGATGGTGATATGCGGTTCCGTTAGTTCCCCGTTTGGAAGATCGTGCTTCGCTGCCGTCCTGGCTCTCTTCGCCGGCCTCCCCCCTTTCATCGAGATAAAATGCCCCGCAAAATACCGACCAAAGCACGGGGAGACTCTTCCCCCGTGCTTGCTCACCTCCAAACACTTCTCGAATTCCCGATGCGAAAACTGAGTTTTGTGGTAGGGCGCGGTCAGCCTATTTCCCCACGGGATGGCTTGTCAAGAAAATTTTTACACGGTGGCCCCACCCCCCACTCCTGGCCAGGTTTACCGGGGAAATACGTAGGCGAAGAGCGTCCCCTTCCCCCGGGTCAGGAGGCTGGCGTTGCTGACCAGGACCACCAGGTCCCGGGCGCCATCCCCCTCCAGGTCCACGAGGGCGTAGTCGGCGATGTGGCCCGGGAACTCCATGGTCTCCCAGGCCTGCTGGAGGCTCAGGCCGTTCCACCGGAGGCCGTAGATCTTCCCCCGGTCGTAGTACCGGGAGCGGGGCAGCAGGTAGCCGGCGGACGGGACGCTGTTGTAGACGACGATCTCCCGCCGGCCGTCCGCCGCCTCCTGCAGGAAGAGGCGGCCCTGGAGAGAGATCGTCTCGGGGTCCTGGTTCTTGGTGGGGGTGTTGGGGGGGAGGAATTGAATGACCGTCTCGGAGCCGCCGAAGCGGTCGTTGGCTTTGTACTTCTGGCGGCCCTGGAGGTCATACACGCGGAGGTAGTCGTTCTGGTCCAGGATCACGTACTCCCGGGAGCCGTCCCCATCCACGTCGGCCAGCAGGAAGCCGTAGAGGGAGGCCTTCGGAGGGAGGTCGAGAGGCGAGCCGGTGGGAACGTAGTTCTTCCCATCCCACCGCACCCGCCGGACCCGCCCGTAGAAGAGGCTCTTCTCCCCCGCCCCCTGCCCGTAGAGCTCCACCTCGCCCGAGGGCTTCACCTGGACTGTCCGGAAGAACTGGTCGTACGCCTTCCAGACTTCTTTGAACTCGTTCCCCTCCCACTCCAGGACGAAGGAGGGGATGCGCCGCTCGAGGGAGTAGTTCGTGACGAAGAGCTCTGCCCGGCCGTTGCCGTTCAGGTCGGCGGCGTCCAGAGCGAGGATATTGTAGCCCACCCGCTCCTCGCTCTCCCAGAGCTTCCGGAAATTCCTGCCCTCGATCGCGTAGAGCCAGATCTTCTGGCCGCTGGCGACGGCCGCCTGCTTCCCGCCGGTCCCGAGGAAGTCCGCCACCGCCATCCCCACCATAACGGTATCGAACTCGGGCCCCAGGACGATCTCCCCCTGCCGGCTGATGCCGGGGGGATTGAGCGGGAGCGGGACCCCGACGCTCCCCTCTCTTCGGGGGCCGACCCAGGTCGGCGGCGGGAGGTCACCCTTGGTCTGGAGCTGGGGGGCCTGGGCCGGCGGAGCGGCGGGGGGGGACGGTGCGGGTGCGGCTTTCCCCGCGGCGACGGCCGCTCCCTTGACCTCGACGCTGGCCAGGGTGAGGGGGGTACCTGTGAGGGCCGAGAGGACCTGCACATCCACAAGCGTCCGCCCCTCCAGGGGCGTCAGGCGCGGCAGGGCCAGGGCGCGAATGCGCAGCTCCTTGCGCAGGTGCTCCAGGGCCCGCGGGTCGCTGAGGGGGACATCTTCCTTCAGGCCAGCCTTGAGCAGCGTGGAGCGGAGCCGCCGGTCGTCCAGGACCTCGAAGCGCTCGGTGCGAGCGAGCGCCACCGCCAGGTCGCGGGAGGCGGACCGCGCGGCACCGTCCAGGTCCGGGCCGGATTCGACCTTCCCCAGGCCCAGCAGGATGCGGGCCCCGGTCACCCGGACGGCGTCGCCCTTCGCGGGGCTCTCCCCCCCCGCGCGCTCCAGCACCTCGGCCAGGGAGAATTTCTCCTGCGCCTCCGTGAGCTTCGCAAGCCCCAGCACCTTCTCCAGCCGGCCCAGGACCTCCCCCGTGACCGGGTGTTTGAACGGCTCCCCCTCGCGGACGATCTCCAGCTCCAGGCCGGGGTACGCCCCAGTCCCCTTCGGAAGATCGAGGAGGAGCTGGCCGGTCGGGAGGAGATCGAGGATTGTTCCGCGGAGCTTGGGGAACGCCTCGGCCACGCGGCGGGCCGCCTCGTCCACGGCGCTGCTGAGGGGGGCGGTCTGGGCCTCTACGCCAGAAAGCCCGAGGCTCATGGCGAGGAGGAGGGGAAAGAGAAACCGCGAGAGGCGAGTGCCGGGCATCATGAGACCCCAGAGGGACCCCGAGCGAAATGACGGCAGAATCGCTATCACGCCCCGGCTCGCTTGTCAACCCGCTCCAGCGAAACGGGTCTGGCCGCGGGTCAGGGGGTCCCGGGGAGGACGGTGACCCGGTCCTGGGGCTTGATGGTGAGGCCGGGTTTGAAGCCGATGAGTTCCGCCACCGAGAACTTCGGCTGGACCTCCACGATGCGGGCCCGCCCGACCTCCTGGGTGATCTCGCCGAGCTGCTCCCCGGTCACCGGGTGGGTCAGGGCCTGGCGGCGGGTGATGGCGACGAGGGCGTCCTTCTTGACCTCCCCGTCCGCCAAATCAATGATGATGCGGATCCCATCCACGAGGACGACGTAGCCCCGACGTTCCCCGGGCCGGACCGGAGGCGGTGCCCCGGCGGCGCGGCCCTCGGCGGCCGCGGAGCCGGACGGTGGCCCACCGGGAGGGGCAGGAGCGGCCGCGCCCCCGGTCTCGCCCTCGGGGGGTCGCCAGATCCTTCCCGGCCCCGGGGGCGGCCCGGCCTTCGCATAGGCATCGGGCGGAGCGACGACGTGCTTCTCCCCGAACACATACCCCGTCAGCGTCTTCGGCACCTGCTTGCTATCCACCCAGATGTACTCGGGCTCGGCCATCGTCGCCCCGAAGCGGGGGTTTCTGATCAAGACCCACTCCCGTTCAACGGGTGTGGTGGCGGCCGGTCTCGCCCCTTTGCCCCCGCCGCAAGCAGCCAGGAGCGGCGCGGCGAGGAAGGCCAGCAGGAGAACCGGCCACCACAGGGAGAGTGCCCGCTTCATCGCCGATCCCTCGCGGCGGGCAGGGTTGGGGTGGTCCGATCGCTTTCCGACGAGATTGGCAAGCCGGGAGTAGTCCACAGCGACATCTACCTTGTCCACATACTTGTCCACAGGGGGGCGAGTCAAGGGAAATCTTGCATCTTGCCTGGATGACACGGGGCGGCAGCCGGGAGGAGAGGCCAGGCCGGAAGAAGACGAGGGCAGCCTGAACGAAAGAGCCTGCGGAGAATATTCTCCGCAGGCTCTCCGCTCGCCGGCTCCGGCCGGCCACGGGCAAGAACTAGAAGAAGAACCACAGGGCGCCGTGGACGAAGTTCACGTCCCCGTCGGTCCCGTTGAAGGCCTCGACGTCGAACCGCCGGTACTCCAGGCCGGCCTGCCACCGCTGCCAGAACTTGTGGATGACGTTCACGTGGATGGACTGGTGGGTCTCCAGGCTGGCACCGGTGAACCCGCCGGCCGCGATCTCGTCCGCCTGGTGCCAGCCGAAGACCCCGTTGATCGAAGTCTCCGGCGTGACCTGATACTTGGCGCCCGCGTACCAGCCGATCGTCTCGATGTTCTCGAGGCTGGACCCGACCACAACGGCGTCGGCGAAGTCCGCGTTCAGGAGCCGCCCCAGGCCCTTGTTGACCTGGAAGTGCGCGAAGACGGTCACCGGGTCAAGGACATTGGTCTGGGCGCTGACCTGGCCCCCCCACGCGGTCTCGCTCGCGTCGGCTCCAGTTGCATCAAGGATGACCTTACTCTCACCGATCGCGCCAGCAACCTCGGCCTGGAAGCGCGGGTGCAGCCATGAGATCTTGCCGGCGAACAGGGGAATGGTCTGCCCCTCGCCCCGGGCCTCGTTGATCGGATCACCTGGCGGAGTCGCGAAGGTTCCCAAGTTGCTCGTGAAGTGCTTCTCGACGTCCGCCTCGACCATCAGGTCGCCCATCCCCGGGGCGAGCGGGGTCCTGTACCCGACCCGGAGCTGCGGCTGGCGGGCGTTGAAGACCTGGCCGGCCGGGCCGTTGAAGTCCACCAGCTCGGGCTGGGCGATGGTGTCATTCATGAAGGACGAGAAGAACTGCCCGGCCAGGACAAAGAACCCGGAGGGGTGATCCGCCCGGGCGAAGGCGTGGCGGAGCCGCAGGCGGGCACTGTTGGAGGTCGCGAGGCCCGGCGTATCGCCCGCGTCCCTCGTGTAGAAGTCGGTCTCAATCCGCCCTGAGAATTTGATCCCCGCCACCTCGTCAGTGAAGGTCGCCCGGAGGCGGGACTGGCGGGCGTCAACGATGGTCTGGCTGTTGTCTCTGACCGGATCGGTGTCGAGAGGAGTCGCACTAGGGCCCGGGGAGTGAAGCTCCCCCGTGAGCTTATCGCCGTACTGGATGTCGAGCTTGACGTAGCCGCTGATGCCCACCTTCAGTTCGGCCGCAGCCGGCACCGGGGCGCCCGCCAGCGCCGTACCGAGGAGGAGGGCGAGACCTAGCCCGGTCCACTTTTTCATCCCAGACTCCTTTCGTTCAAGGCTCCACCAGAACCACATCCCCGCCAGGGGTCCCGGTTCCTGGGACCGGCGGTCTGGCCCTGCTCCGAAGGACGCGGCGCTCACCGCCTCTCTCTTGCCGATGGGTGCGCAGCCATCTTCGGTGGAACACCGTCCACATACTTGTCCATGCGCGGGCAAGTCAAGGGAAATCTGCCCGGCCTCGGCAGGCCGGGCGTTACCGGGGCACGGGGTCCGCAGGGCCCTTCTCGACCAGCTCGATGAGGACGCCGTTCGCGCCCCTGGGGTGGAGGAACGCCACCTGGCCGCAGGCCCCGGGCTTCCCGGAGCGATCGAGGAGGGGGAGGCCGGCGGCGGCCAGGCGATCAAGGGTCTCCTGGAGGTCGTCTACCTCGAAGCAGATGTGGTGGATGCCCTCCCCCCGCTTCGCGATGAAGTTCGCCACCGGGTTGTCGGCGCCGATTCCCTGGACCAGCTCGATCTCCGCGCCGCCGAACGGGAAAAAAGCCACGCGGACCTTCTCGGTGGGAACCTCTGCTACCCTGGCGGGCGGGACGCCCAGAATCCGCTCAAAGGTGCGGGCCGACGCCTCGAGGTCCTTCACGGCGATAGCGATGTGATGAATCTTGTTGATCATTGGATTGTCGCGATCCGCCCATCTGCGGAGCCCCGGCGGCGCGATTGGCCAGCGCGTCACACCGTGACGCTCTCCTCGTACTCCCCGAAGATGGCGCGCAGGCGGTGGCAGATCTCGCCGACGGTAACGCGACTCTTGACGCACTCGAGGATGCGCGGGACCAGGTTCTCGCTCCCGCGGGCGGCCACCTCCAGCCGGTCCAGGGCCCGCTCGGCCGCCGCTGTATCCCGGTGGGCGCGGATCGTCGCCAGGCGCCGCCTGGCCTCTTCCTCCACAGCCGGATCCACCCGGAAGACGGGGATCTTCACCGGCTCCTCCTGCGTATAGGCGTTCAGGCCGACGACCAGCTGCTCGCCGGTCTCCACCGCCCGCTGCTGCCGGTAGGCCGCCTCCTGGATCTCCTTCTGGACGTAGCCGACCTCGATCGCCCGGAGCATCCCGCCCATGGCGTCAATCTTTTCGAGATAGGCGGCCGCCTCGGCCTCGATGGCGTCGGTCAGCGCCTCCACGAAGTACGCCCCCCCGAGCGGATCCACCACGTCGGCGACGCCGCTCTCGTGGGCCAGGACCTGCTGCGTCCGCAGCGCGAGGAGCGCCGCCGCCTCCGTGGGGAGCCCCAGGGCCTCGTCCCGCGCGTTGGTGTGCAGGGACTGGGTCCCCCCCAGCACCGCCGCGAGCCCCTGGAGCGCCACCCGGACGGCGTTGTTCTCGGGCTGCTGGGCGGTGAGGGTCACCCCCGCCGTCTGGGTGTGGAACCGGAGCATCCAGGAGCGGGGATCCTGCGCGCGGAAGCGCTCGCGCATGATCCGCGCCCAAAGGCGCCGGGCCGCCCGGAACTTGGCGATCTCCTCGAAGAAGGTGTTGTGCGCGTTGAAGAAGAAGGAGAGCTGGCTGGCGAAGGCGTCCACGGTGAGGCCCGCCCGGATCGCCGCCTCCACGTAGGCGATCCCATCCCCCAGAGTGAAGGCGACTTCCTGGACGGCCGTCGCCCCCGCCTCCCGGATGTGGTAGCCGCTGATGCTGATGGCGTTGAACTTCGGCATCTCGGCGGCGCAGTAGGCAAGGGTGTCGGTGATGAGTCGCATGGAGGGCCCGGGCGGGAAGATGTAGGTCCCCCGGGCGATGTACTCCTTCAGGATGTCATTCTGGAGAGTCCCGGCCAGGGCGTTCGCCGGGACCCCCTGCCGCTCCCCGACCGCCACGTACATCGCCAGCAGAATCGCCGCGGTCGCGTTGATGGTCATGGAGGTGCTCACCCGGTCCAGGGGGATCCCCTGGAAGAGGGCCTCCATGTCGGCGAGCGAGTCAATGGCGACGCCGACCTTACCCACCTCCCCGAGAGCCCGGGGGTCATCCGAGTCGTAGCCGATCTGGGTGGGCAGGTCGAAGGCGACCGACAGGCCCGTCTGGCCCTGCTCGAGCAGGTAGCGGAACCGTCGGTTGGTCTCCGCGGCGGTGGCGAAGCCGGCGTACTGGCGCATCGTCCAGAGGCGGCCCCGGTACATGGTGGGCTGGACGCCCCGGGTGAAGGGGTACTCCCCCGGGAACCCCAGCCTTTCCCCGTAGTCCCAGCCCGCGAGATCCAGCGGGGTATAGCAGCGCTTGAGCGGCAGGCCGGAGGGGGTGGCGAAGGCCGCCTTCCGCTCCGGGGCCTTCTCCACGGTTCGGGCCAGCGTCTCCCGCTCCCACCGCTCGGTGGCCGCCCGCAGGCTCTCCTGGTCCTTCTCCCGCTCCGCCATCGTCGCCCCCTACTCGAGCACCACCAGCACCTCGCCCCCGTTCACCGGCTTCCCGGCGACCGCGCGGACGGCAGTCACGCGGCCGGCCCCGGCGGCCTTGAGCTCATTTTCCATCTTCATGGCCTCGATGACGAGCAGGCCCTGCCCCGCCGCCACCTCCTGCCCCACGCTCACCAGGACCGCGACCACCTTCCCCGGCATCGGGGCGCTCACCTCCTGCCGCCCGGCCCGCCCCTCGGCCCGCCGGGCCGCCCCCCGGAGGCGCCGCTCCCGCTCGTCGGCCACCTCCACCTGGTACGCCTCACCGCTCACGATCAGGGAGAGGCGGCTCCCCTCCGCCAGCACATCTACCTCGTAGGAGTCGCCACCCAGGATGAGGGAGTAGAGGCGCCGGCCCATCGGGCGGAGGTCCACCTCGGCCGCGGCGCCGTCGAGGGTCACCCGGTATCGGGGCCCCTGCCGCGCCACCTCGACCGCGTACTCCTTCCCCTCGCACGAAACGATGTACGCCATAGCGGAAAGGACGGCCGCCGCGCCGGAAGCCGGCTCAGCGCCGGCGGAGGGCGTCCTGGCGGGCGGTGTGAAGCCACCGGCTCCCGGCCGCCGCCGGTCCCTGCGGCTGGGCGGCCGCCGCCTCCTGGTCCTGGAGGTAGGCGTGCAGCGCGGCGGCGATGATGGCGGCCCTCCGGTTCCGGCTGGTGGGCGGGGGGAGGGCGGCCAGCACGGCCTCCACGTAGGTCGTGTCCAGATCGCCCGCCAAAAACTTTGGGTCCTCCATCACCCGCCGGTGGAACGGGATGGTGGTCTGGATGCCGATGATGGTGTACTCCTGGAGGGCCCGGCGCATCCGCTGGATGGCCTCGGCCCGGCTCTCCCCCCAGGTGATGAGTTTGGCGATCAGGGGGTCGTAGTGGACCGGGACCTCGTAGCCCTCGTAGACCCCGGTGTCATCCCGCACCCCCGGGCCTCCGGGGCGCCGCAAGACGGCGATGCGCCCCGGCGAGGGGATGAAGTTCCGGAACGGATCCTCGGCGTAGATCCGGCACTCCAGGGCGCATCCCCGCAACCGGACCTCCTCCTGGCGCACCGGCAGCGGGGATCCGGCGGCGATGCCGATCTGGGCCTTCACCAGGTCTAACCCCGTCACCATCTCCGTCACCGGGTGCTCCACCTGCAGCCGCGCGTTCACCTCCAGGAAGTAGAAGTTCCGGTCCCGGTCCACCAGGAACTCCACCGTCCCCGCGTTCCGGTAGCCCGCGGCGGCGGCGATGGCCACGGCCGCCTCCCCGAGCCTCCGGCGGAGCGCCTCGTCCACAAAGGGGGAGGGGGCCTCCTCCACCACCTTCTGGTGCCGCCGCTGGATGGAGCATTCCCGCTCCCCCAGGTAGAGGAGCTGCCCGGCGCCGTCGGCCAGGATTTGCATCTCGATGTGGCGGGGGCGCTCCAGGTACTTCTCCAGGTAGACCGCTGAGTCCCCGAAGGACGACTGCCCCTCGGAGCGGGCGGCCCGCAAGGCGGAGGGAAGCTCCCCCGGCTCCCGGACGATCCTCATCCCCTTCCCCCCGCCCCCGGCCGCCGCCTTGATCAGGAGGGGGAACCCGATCGTCGGGGCCCCGGCGACCACTTCCTCATCCGAGAGGTCCTGGTCGGTGCCCGGAACGGTGGGGACGTTCGCCTGCCGCGCCAGGCGGCGGGCCGCCGTCTTGGAGCCGCAGAGGCGAAGGGTCCGGGCGGAGGGCCCGATGAAGGTGAGGCCCGCGGCCTCGCAGGCGGCGGCGAAGGCGGGGTTCTCCGCCAGGAACCCGTAGCCCGGATGGATCGCCTCGGCGCCGCTCTGCCGGGCCGCCTCCAGGATCCGGTCGATCCGGAGGTAGGACTCGGAGGAGGGGGCCGGCCCGATCCCGTAGGCCTGGTCGGCGAACCGAACGTGGGTGGCGGCCCGGTCCGCCTCGGAGAAGACCGCCACGGTCCGAACCCCCAGCTCGCGGCAGGCCCGGATGACCCGGACGGCGATCTCGCCGCGGTTGGCGATGAGAATCTTCTGGAACATAAGTCAGAAGGGTAGGCGAGGGGGATGCGAGACCCGGGGGCGTCTCGACGGCCGTGCCGGCCGGGGGCCGGATGCTTGCCCCCCCGCTCCTACTTCATGAGCATCGTGGTGATCTTGTACCAGAGGCTGCGCTCCAGGTACTTCAGGTCCAGCGGCTTCACGATGTAGTCGAAGGCGCCCATCTCCAGCGCCTTCCGCCCCACGTCCTCCTCGTTGACCGCCGTCACCATGATGACCCCCATCTCGGGGTCAATCTCCCTGATCCGCCGCAGCGTCTCCATGCCGTCCATCTTGGGCATCCGGACGTCGAGCAGGACCAGGTGGGGCCGGTCCTCCTTGACCCGCCGCAGGGCCTCCTCGCCGTTCGTTGCGGTGAGGACCGCGTACCCCTTGGAGGAGAGAAACTCGACCAGCAGCTCCACCGCCTCCGGCTCGTCGTCCACGACCAGGACCTTTGCCATCCCTCCCTCCTCCCTCGCCTCACGCCTCACGCCTCCACGGGCAGCACCACGGTAAAGGTGGTCCCCCGCCCCACCTCGCTCTCCACCGTGATCGTCCCCCCGTGCCCCCGGACCAGACCGGAGCTCACCGAGAGGCCCAGACCCGCACCCTCCCCCTCCTCCTTCGTGGTGGAGAAGGGGGTGAAGAGGCGGGCCCGCTGCGCCTCCGGAATGCCGGCCCCGGTGTCGGCCACCGCGATGGTGACCCACCGCTTCTCCGCCTCGCCCTCCAGGCCGGTCGTCACCGTAACCGCCCCCCCCGCGGGCGCGGCGTCCCTCGCGTTGCTCAGCAGATTGGTCAGGACCTGGACCATCTGGTCCCAATCCAGCGACACCTCCGGGAGCCCGCCGGCGTACCGCCGCTCCACCCGAAGTCCGGCCTGGGTCAGGACGGGCTCGTAGGCCTGCACCGCCTCCTCCACCAGCTCGTTCACGGCCGTCCGGACCCGGCGCGGCGGGCGCTCGCGGGCGAAGGTCAGGAGGTTCTCGGCGATCCGGGACAGGCGCGCCACCTGGGCCGTCACCACCTGGAGGGACCGGGCCACTGCCGGGTCCAGGTCCGGCCGGCCGAGCAGGAGCTGGACCCGCCCCGAGATGATGTTGAGCGGGTTCAGGACCTCGTGCGCCACGCCCGCCGCCAGCTCCCCCACCGTGGCCTGCTTGGCCGCCTGGGAGAGGCGCTGCTGCAAGTCCCGCTCCTTCGTGATGTTCCGGCAGAGGTGGATGCTCCCCTGTAGCCGCCCGGCCGCGTCCCACAGGGGGAACGTGCTGATCCGGAACTCGCCCCCCAGGACGGGGTGGCTCACCTCCTCCACGAACGGCTCGCCGGTCTCCAGGGCCCAGGCGTGGGGACACCCCTCCCCGCCCTCCGCCAGCCCGTGCACCACCCGGGCGCAAGGCTGGCCGGTGAGCGCCTCCGGCGGCATCCCGGCCGCTTCGGCCAGCGCGCGGTTGACCCGGACGACCCGGCCTTGCCTGTCCTGGATGGTGATGCCATCGGTGATGGAGTGGAAGGTGCTCTCCCAGGCCGCACGGGCCTCCCGGAGCCCGGCGTTCTCCAGGGCGAGCGTCAGCAGGTGCCCGACGGCCAGGAGGCATTGCAGGTCAGCATCCCCGAACCGGTCGGGAGCAGGGTCGTAGATCTCGACGGAGCCCAGGACAGTGCCCCGGGACCGCAGCAGGACGCAGGCTGCCGAGCGGTAGCCGGCCCGACGGGCCGCCTCCCCCCGGAGATCGGGAAGGCGGACCAGGTCAGAGACCCGGAGGAGGCCCTGCCTGTCCGCCGCCGCGGCAGCCAGGCTCTCCTCCCAGGTCAGCCGGGTGGGTGGACCGACCGCGGAAAATCCCCGGGCGGCCCGCAGGGTGAGGTCCCGTGCCCCGCCGTCCAGGCACCAGAGGGCGCCCGCGGCCGCCTCGGTTCCTGCCAGGAGCGCCTCCAGCGCCCCCGCCAGGCCCGCCACTACGTCGAGGCTGGAGGCGAGGGCGGCCGCGGCCGCGTTGACCGCGTCCAGGTAGTGGTGCACCGTCGCGGACACGCGGGACAGTTCGCTGGCCTCCCGCTAGAGGGGGATGTTCCCGTGCTTCTTCGGCGGGTTGGTATCCCGCTTGGTGGCGAGGGCCCGGAGCGCCTGGATGAGGCGCGGCCGGGTCTCCCGCGGCTCGATCACGTCATCCACGTACCCGCGCGACGCGGCCACATAGGGGTTGGCGAACTTGTCCCGAAACTCGGCGACGCGCGCCGCCCGGTATGCCTCGGGGTCCGGGGCCTCCTGGATCTCGCGCCGGTACAGGATGTTCACCGCCCCCTCCGGCCCCATGACGGCGATCTCCGCCGTGGGATAGGCCAGGTTCACGTCGGCCCGCATGTGCTTGGACCCCATGACGCAGTAGGCCCCCCCGTAGGCCTTCCGGGTGATGACGGTGATCTTGGGGACGGTCGCCTCGCCGTAGGCGTAGAGGAGCTTGGCCCCGTGCTTGATGATCCCGCCGAACTCCTGAGCCGTCCCCGGGAGGTAGCCGGGCACGTCCTCCAGCGTGATGATCGGGATGTTGAAGGCGTCGCAGAACCGGATGAAGCGGGCCGCCTTGATGGAGGAGTGGATGTCCAGGACCCCGGCCAACACCGCCGGCTGGTTCGCCACGAACCCCACGGGCCGGCCGTCGAGTCGCGCGAAGCCCACCACGATGTTCTGGGCGTAGTGCTGGTGGACCTCCAGGAAGGTCCCCTCGTCCACCACCAGCCGGATGATCTCCTTGATGTCGTAGGGCTTGTTGGGGTTGTCGGGGACGATGGCGTTCAGCGCCTCCTCCATCCGCTGCGGGTCATCGGTCGTGGGGCGGACGGGGGGGTCCTCCAGGTTGTTGCTCGGGAGGTAGGAGAGGAGGTCCCGGATGGTCTGGAGGCATTCCTCCTCGGAGGCGGCGGCGAAGTGGGCCACCCCCGAGGTGGCGTTGTGGGTCATGGCCCCGCCGAGCTGCTCGAAGGTCACCTCCTCGTGGGTGACGGTCTTGATCACGTCGGGACCCGTGATGAACATGTAGGCGGTGTCCCGCACCATCACCACGAAGTCCATCAGGGCCGGGGAGTAGACCGCCCCGCCGGCGCAGGGACCCATGATGGCGGAGATCTGCGGCACGACGCCGGAGGCCAGGGTGTTCCGGAGGAAGATGTCGGCGTACCCGGCGAGCGAGACCACCCCCTCCTGGATCCGGGCCCCGCCGCTGTCGTTCAGGCCGATGAGGGGGGCGCCCACCTTCACGGCCTGGTCCATGACCTTGCAGATCTTCTGGGCGTAGGTCTCGGAGAGGGAGCCACCGAAGACGGTGAAGTCCTGGGCGAAGACGTACACCAGCCGGCCGTCAATCTGGCCGCTGCCGGTCACCACCCCGTCGCCCGGGATGAGCTGCTTCTCCATCCCGAAGTCCCGGGCCCGGTGGGTGACCAGCATGTCAGTCTCGACGAAGCTCCCCTTGTCGAGCAGGAGCTCCAGCCGCTCCCGCGCGGTGCATTTCCCGGCCCGGTGCTGGCGCTCCACCTTCTCCGGGCCACCCCCCGCCCGAGCCGCCTCGCGCTGGCGCCGCAGTTCCTCCAGCCGTTCCTCGATCCCCATTCCGCCCCCGCGGGATGCGCCGAATTCCGTGTTGACCGCGGCTTACGGTACCAGCCCCGCCGCCAAAAAGCAACGGGCTGTACTCGTCCAGTAGATCAGTGACACTCCATCTGCCCTCGCCGAGCGCGATGCTGGCGGAGGAACTGCTGGGGCGTGAGG
>JAKEHP010000023.1 GCA_022614955.1 Candidatus Methylomirabilota bacterium | reverse complement strand
TCCTCCTGTTCGCGGAAGACCACCATGTTCCCGGGGAGCCTTCTGTCTCCCTTCCTTCGGTAACCCGGCTATCAGGCCCGTGGCCTGACCCGTGGCTTTGCGTCCCCGCCTCGCGACGGGTTTGCCCTTATCGGGAAGGGGTCTCCGCTTGCAAATTGTCACTAGTGTAAACGCAACTGACATGCCAGAACGAGGATCCCAGGGGGGGACCGCTTCGGAAGCATCTTTCACGCAGAGATGTTAGATCGTGTATGCGGAGACCCGGTGTGAAGCCCGCCCGGCAGGGAAAAGTCTGGAATGGCTTGCCAGAGAGGACCGAAATTGTAACAAGGCTGCCAGGAAGGCTGGAGCGCACCGCAGCTCTGCTTCCCGTTCCGACGCTCCCGGGATTCTGGTATAGTCGCGGCAGCATTCCTCCCCGCTCGCCCGAGGGTCCCGTGCGCCTGCTCGAGCACGAGGCGAAGCGATTGCTGCTCGAGGCCGGGATTCCGGTCCCGCCCGGCCGGCTCGTCCGGACTGCCGAGGAGCTCCGCGCCGCCTGCGCCGAGCTTTCCTTCCCGCGGATGGTGAAGGCCCAGGTTCCGGCGGGAGGCCGGGGAAAAGCGGGCGGCGTCTTTCGCGCCGCGACGCCAGAAGAGGCGGAGCGTCGTGGGAGGGCGCTCTGCACCGGGAGATTGCGCGGCTTTCCCGTGGAGGGCCTCCTGCTGGAGGAGCCGACGGCGGCGCTGGAGGAGGTCTTCCTGGCGGTGACCTACGATGCCGCGGCGAAGCGACCTGTCCTCCTGGCGACCCGCCGCGGCGGCATTGAGGTAGAAGCGGCTGTGACCGCCGATCCCACGGGCCTTGTCCGGGTCCCGATGGACGTGATGCTGGGGTTTCACCCGTTCCAGGCGCGGGAGGTGGCTTCCCGCCTGGGCTTTGCCGGACCGAACCTGACGGCCTTCGCCGACCTCACCCACCGGGCGGTCCAGGCGTTTCTCCGGCTCGACGCCACGCTGCTGGAGATCAACCCGGTCGCCAGGACCGGCCCCGGGACCTTCGTTGCCCTCGACGCGCATCTCGAGATTGACGACGACGCCCTCTTCCGCCACCTCGAACTCGAGCAGGTCCACGGCATCCAGCGGCGCGAGGGATCTGGGCGGTGCCCCACTCCTCTCGAGGTCGAGGCTGCGCGGATAGACGCCCTGGATTACCGGGGGGTGGCGGGGCGCGTGATCGAGTTCGACGGCGAGCTGGGCCTGCTCATCGGTGGCGGCGGGGCCAGCCTGGCCGCCTTTGACGCCATCCGCCGCCACGGCGGCAGACCGGCCAACTACTGCGAGATCGGGGGAAACCCCAGCGTCCGGAAGGTGCAGGCCCTGACGGAGCTCCTCCTGCGGAAACCCGGGGTCAGGCGCCTCGGCGTCATCATGAACGTGGTCTCCAACACCCGGGTGGACCTGGTGGCCCGCGGGGTCATCAAAGGGTGCGTCGCGGCGGGGCGTCAGCCGCGGGAGACCATCAGCGTCTTCCGGGTGCCGGGCTCTTGGGAGGAGGAGGGGGTGAAGATCCTCCGGAAATACGGTGTCCCCTTCTCCGATCGGACGGTCTCGATTGACGAAGCCGCCCGCCGGGCCGTCAACTCCTGCTGAGACCCGGCGCGCCACCGGACTTCCGTCGCCTGGACCCGGAACCGGGCCGGGGCATCTTGGAGACGAGACCAACGAAGATCAGCCTCGATACGCCGATTGGCTTAGTTGGGCTCGGGAATATGGGCACGGGGGTGGCGGAGAATTTATTGAAAAATGGCTTCCGCTTGACGGTCCATGAGAGAAGCGAGAGGGTTCGCCAGTGGGCAAGCGGGAGGAGTGGTGTCCGCCTCACCCCTTCCCTCAGAGAACTCGGTTCTCTCAGTAAAGTCGTTCTCATCCTGGTCACGGACAATCGGGCGTTGGCCGAGGTGCTCTACTCTCCCGAGGGGATTCACTGGGAAGCCGCCATGGACCGCCTGGGCGGCAACGCCGACTTCAGCCGCATCTACGAGTTCGTCAAACGGAAAAACGATCTCAAAACTCT
>JAKEHP010000196.1 GCA_022614955.1 Candidatus Methylomirabilota bacterium | reverse complement strand
GGTGGGGGACCCGGAGGCCGAGGCCGCGGCTGCCAGCCGGACGGCGGAGGCGCTGGAGGCCCTGATGGCGGGGGCCCCCTTCGCGGCCGTGGCCGCACGGTACTCCGATGCCCCGACGGCAGCGCAGGGGGGAGAGCTTGGCGTCCTGCGCCAGGGGGAGCTGGCCCCCGAGCTGGAGCGGGTGGCGTTCGCCCTGCTCCCCGGGGAGATGAGCACCCCGATCCGGACAGCGGCCGGCTACAACATCCTCCTGGTCGAGGCCAAGGAGGCCCCGGTCCTCCCCTTCCCGCAGGTCCGCGAAGGGATCCGCGACCGTCTCTTCCGGCAGAAGGCGCAGAAGCGCTACCAGGACTACCTCGCCGAACTCCGCCAGAAGGCCTTCATCGAGATCAAGCTCCCCTAGAGTGGCAGGGAGGCAAATGCCCTGAGGGAAAAGTCTGCCCGGTCGCCGCGCGCGTAGCGGGCGAATCCGGCGGCGGCGATCATGGCGGCGTTATCAGTGCAGAGGGCCGGGGAGGGGCAGGCCACCGCGATCCCCGCCTCCGCTCCCCTTGCCTGGAGGTGAGCCCGCAGCGCCTGATTGCAGGCGACGCCTCCGGCCACCACGAGGCGGCGGAGGCCGACCCGCCGCGCTGCCGTCAGCGCCTTGCGGGCGAGCTGCTCCACCACCGCCTCCTGGAAGGCGGCGCACAGGTCAGCGACGAAGGCGGGTGCAAGGCGCCTCGGGGACGGCGTGAGCGTGTTCCACGCCCCGCGGACCGCCACCGGACTCCCCCGCCGGCCCCGCCGCCCGGGGGGCCGCGCGGGATCACCCGCGGCCGCCTGGACGGCCAGGAGGACCGCGGTCTTCAGGCCGCTGAAGGAGAAGTCCAGGGAGCGGTCGCCTACCAGCGCGCGCGGGAGCCGGATGGCCTTCGGGTCGCCGGCCTTCGCTGTCTCCTCGATGGCGGGGCCACCGGGGAAGGGGAGACCGAGCAGTTTGGCCACCTTGTCGAAGGCCTCCCCCGCAGCGTCATCGCGGGTACACCCGAGCAGCCGGTACTCCCCTGGCGCCTTCGCCTCGTACAAGTGGGTGTGCCCACCGGAGACCACCAGGGCTGCGAAGGGAAAGCAGAGGTCGGGGTGCTCGAGAAGCGCACCGTAGATGTGCCCCTCCAGGTGGTTGACGGCCACGAGGGGCTTGCGGGCGGCAAAGGCCAGGGCCTTCGCGGTGGAGAGGCCGACGAGGAGCGAGCCCAGGAGCCCCGGGCCCGCCGTCACCGCCAGGGCGGTCAGGTCCGCCAGCGTGACGTCGGCGCGTCTGAGCGCCTCCCGCAGGACCGGGCCGAGGGTCTCGAGGTGCCGGCGGGAGGCCAGCTCCGGCACGATCCCGCCGAAGGGGGCGTGCAGGGTCTCCTGGGACAGGACCACGCTGGAACGGAGCGTACGCCCGTCCTCCAGGACGGCCGCCGCCGTCTCGTCGCAGGAGGTCTCGATTCCGAGGATCAGGTCCATGGTTCGCGGGCGGCCCCGGGGTCCGTCACCGGGGCGCCTGCGCGCCAGCCCCCCCCCGGTCCAGGATGAGGTTCGCCTTCAGGATGTCCACCGCTCGGGCGAGCTGGACATCGGCCTTCAGGTCCGGGGCCCGCCGGCCGAGAGGCTGGGAGGTGTCCCCCTCCTCCTCGCCGATCTTCCGCTCCCGTGGTGGGGCCCCCCCCTCGGGCCGGGGGGGAATCTGGGCGGTCACGGTGGGCTTGGGCGGCTCCACCTGGATGTCCGGCGTGATCCCCTTCCCCTGGATCGTCTCGCCGCGCGGCGTGAAGTACTTTGCCGTGGTCAGACGCAGCCCCGAGCCGTCATTGAGCGGGATCACCGTCTGGACCGAGCCCTTCCCGAAGGTTTGGGTCCCCAGGATGACGGCCCGCCGGTGGTCCTGTAGGGCCCCGGCCACGATCTCCGAGGCGCTGGCCGACCCGCCGTTTACCAGGACCACCATGGGGACCTGGGGGAGGGTCTTGGTGTGCTCGGCGCTGAAGCGGAGGTCCTGGTTCCGGGCCCGCCCCTCGGTGTAGACGATGAGCTGACCCTTCTGGAGGAAGAAGTCCGCCACCTGGACCGCCTGGCTCAGGAGCCCGCCGGGGTTGTTGCGGAGGTCCAGGACCATCGCCTTCACCCCGCCGGTCTGGAACTGCTCCAGCGTCCGCTCCAGGTCCCGCGCGGTCTTCTCCTGGAAGGAGACCATCCGGATGTAGCCGATCCCGTCCCCCAGCTCGAAGGACCGGACGCTGTGGACCTCGATGGTTTCCCGGGTGATGGCGAAATCCTTCGACTCGGTGAATCCCTCCCGCATGATGGTGATGGTGACCTGGCTCCCCCGTGGTCCCCGCAGCTTTCGCACCGCCTCGAAAAGGGTCATGTCCTTGGTGGGCTCGCCGTTAATCTTCACGATCCGGTCCCCGGCCAGGATGCCGGCCCGGTCCGCGGGGGTCCCCTCGATGGGGGCTACGACGGTGAGCTGCCGGTCCCGGACCGTGATCTCGATCCCCAGCCCCCCGAAGGAGCCCTGGGTCTCCACCTGCATCTCCCGGTAGACCTCCGGGGGCATGAAGGCGGAGTGGGGGTCCAGGGTCTCCAGCATCCCCCGGATGGCGCCGTACACCAGGTCCTTGGAGTTCACCTCCTCCGTGTAGTTGGCCTGGATGAGGGTCAGGACCTCGGTGAAGACCTTGAGCTTCTCGTACGCCTCGTCGGTGGCGACCACGCCGTGGCGCGCGCTGCTCGTGATGATGACCAGGATGAGGGCGAGGGCCACCACGGCCGTCCGGGCCGTCCCCCGCCACCGCTGCGATCCCATACCCACTCCTCCCGCGTGTCCGCGGCGCGCCGGCAGGGCGGCGGCCACCGCCGCCCGCCCCCCCCGACCGTTAGGGCCGAGGCCGTAACCAAGCCAGGGGATCCTCGGGCTTCCCCCCGACCCGGACCTCGAAGTAGAGCTGGGGGCCGTCGAGGGAGCCGCTCTCCCCGACCGTCCCGATGAGGTGCCCCGCCTGCACCTCCTGGCCCGCGCGGACCAGGAGGTCCGCCAGGTGAGCGTAGAGGGTGAACAACCCCTCGCCGTGATCCAGGATCGCGAGCCTGCCGTAGCCCTGGAACCAGTCGGCGAAGGCCACGGTGCCCCGGTGCACGGCCCGGATCTCCTGCCCGGCGCCGGCCCGGATCCCGACCCCCCGGTTGAAGGTGACGGTCCGGAACTTGGGATGCTCCTGTCTCCCGAAGGGGGAAACCACCTGACCCGCTGTGGGCCAGGGGAGGTGCCCCCGGAGGGCCACCAGAGCTCCGTCGAGAGGCGGTCCGCCGGGTGGTGCCGGCCGCCGGCGCGCCCGCTCCTCGAGCCGCAACCGGTTGAGGAGAGCTTGCAGCTCGTTCGCTGCTGTCTCCAGCTCCCGGATGGCGGTCATGTGGCCCTGCTTCTCCTCCCGGACCTTCGCCAGCAGGATCCGTCGCCTCCACTGCTCGCTGGCGATCTCCTGCCGGGCCTCCCGGAGGTCGTTCCGCCGCTCCGCCAGCGCGCTGACCCCTGCTCGGACCGTCTCCCGCTGGCCGGTCAGCTCAGCCAGGGCCATCCGGTGCCTGGCGGCCAGCTCCCGATCCTGGACCGCAATCGCCGTCAAATATTTAACCCTGCGGGCCGCCTCCTCCGCGGTTCCGGCCGTGAGCAGGACCCGTACCGTCCCGAGGCGACCCTGCTTGTAGACCGCCCGCAGGCGCTCACCCAGCAGGCGCTCGGTCCGGTCCAAGCGCCGCTCCCCCCGCGCCAACTCCTGGGTGAGGGCGGCCACCTCCCGGCTCTCGGCGCCGACCTGGACCTCGAGGCGCTTCAGCTCGGCCGTCTTGGCGGTCAGGAGGGCCTCCACCCGCTCCAGGTCGCGCGCTAACGCCCCCTCCCGGCGCCTGGCCTCCTGGGCCCGCCGGCGCTCCTGGGTCAGCTCCCGCTGCACCTCCTGCAGCTCCTTCTGGGTGTCGGAGAGCCGTCCCCGCTTCTGGGCAGCGGGCGCGGTCCCGGAGAGTAGGAGGCAGACCAGAAGGGCGGCGCCGACGGAGAGGGGCCAGTCGAGGCTCACGCGCCTCATGCCTTCAGGAACCGTCGCACCGAGAGGAGACTCCCCATCCCGCCCAGCACCGCCCCGGCGGTGAGGAGCCCGGACACCTGGAGCGGATCCAGGAATCGCCCGGCTCCAAGCGCCAGGAGTCCCACGGGGGCAAGCCCGAGGCGCCAGGCTATGAACCGGTACCCCGCGAAGAGCAGCAGGAGCGCGAGGGTCGCCCCCAACAGCCCCTGGGAAAGCCCCTCTAGGATGAAGGGGGCGCGGATGTACCCCCGGGTTGCCCCGACCAGTCTGAGGATCTCGATCTCGTCGGCTCGGGCATAGACCGCCAGGCGGATGGTATTGGCCACGATGAAGACGGCGGCCCCCCCCAGGATGATTCCGACCGCCCAGCCTGCCACGTGCAACACCGAGACCAGCCGGCCGATCTGGTCAACCCACTCCTGAGCGTAGAGGACCTCCTCCACCCCCTCCAGCCGCTCCAGGGAGGCCCCGAGCACCCGCATGGCCGGGCCGGTCTGGTGCTCCTCTCGGATGCGGAGCTGGAAGGACGCGGGCAGGGGGTTCTCCCCCAGCCCCTCCAGGAGGCTCGCCTGCCCGCGCAGGTCCCGCTTGAAGCGGGTCAGGGCTTCTTCCTTCGAGGTGTACTGGACGGCCGCCACCGCGGTCTCCGCCTGCAGCCGCCGGCGGAGGAGCTCCCGCTGGGTGGCCGTGATGTCTTCCCGGAGGAAGACCACCACCTCGAACTGGGCCTTCCAGTCGCTCAGGATCGCCTGGAGGTTCACCGTGAGGAGCCACAGGAAACCCAGGATGAGGGACGAGACGGTGATGGCCCCGACGGCGGCGAGCCCCCCCCACCCTCCGCGTCGGAGGTTCCCCAGGGTATCCCCCAGGAGGTTCCAGAGTCGCGTGAGCCACATCAAGTCCCGTTGTCCTCCACGACCCGACCGGCTTTCAGCACGACCGTCCGCTTGGCCTGCTCCTTCACGAGGGTCGCGTTATGGGTGGCGAGGAGGATGGTCGTCCCCCGGGCGTTCACCTCCCGCAGGAGGCGGATCACGTCCGCGGCCAGCTCAGCGTCCAGGTTCCCCGTGGGCTCGTCGGCCAGGAGGATAAGGGGGTCGTTCATGAGGGCGCGGGCGATGGCCACCCGCTGCTGCTCCCCCCCGGAGAGGCGGTAGGGGGTCTCGCTCGCCCGGTGCAGGAGCCCCACCTGGCGGAGCAGGTACCCGATCTTCCGGCGGGCCGCCGCCTCCGGGGTCCCGAGCGCCCTGGCCACCAGGTGCAGGTTCTCGGCCACGGTCCGCTCCATAAGGAGCTTGAAGTCCTGGAAGATGACCCCCACCATCCGGCGGAGGGCCGGCACCTCCCGCTTCGGGAGGCGGACCACGTTGCGGGCGGCCACGAGGATCTGCCCGCTGGTGGGAAGCAGGTCTCGAAAGATGAGGCGCAGGAGCGTCGTCTTCCCGGCCCCGCTCCCCCCCGTGAGGAAGACGAACTCCCCCTTGCGGATGTCCAGGGAGACATCCGCCAGGGCTTCCACGTCCTTGCCGAAGGTCTTGTGGACCCGGAAGAGCTGGATCATCCCGGGACGGGCGCCTCCATCCGGCCGGCTAACTGCCCTAAAGTAGAGGATGTGCACGGGGTTTGCAAGGGAAAAGCCGTATGTCCAGATCCCCGTCACATTTGACAGGGCCGTGGCCGACTTCTATAGTCCGGACAGCGAGCAGACTGTCCTCCTCGGCCCCGGCGGCCCGGCGATCGGGCGCCTGCCTCCCACACGGGCCGGGATTCTCCAGACCCTTTCCCGACACGGAGGCCATCTCCCGGAGCGGCGGCGGACCCTCTCCTGGCCTGCCGGGCAGGGGTGGTCCAGGAAGTACGTGACCGGGCGC
>JAKEHP010000022.1 GCA_022614955.1 Candidatus Methylomirabilota bacterium | reverse complement strand
GCGCGCCATCGTGCAGTCGGCCACCCACATGGCCAGCCTGGTCGAGAAGACGCTCAAGACGACACGGCTGGAGTCGGGCCAGTTCCCGTTCGAGTTCGGCCTCCTGGACCTGGGCCCGGTCGTGCAGGAGGGAGCGGCCCGCTTCGCCACCGACGCCGCGCATCCCCTCACCGCCACCGTGCCCGAGGAACCGGTCCCGGCCTGGGCCGACCGGGAACGGGTGGCGGAGATCCTGGACAACCTGCTCTCCAACGCCGTCAAGTACTCGCCGGACGGAGGAGAGGTCCACGTCGAGCTGCGGCGGGACGGGGCGTCGGCCGTCATCGAGGTGCGGGACCGGGGACTGGGCATCGACGAGGCGGACCTCGGCCGGCTCTTCCGTCCTTTCTCGCGGATCCGCAACCGGCGCACGGCGGCCATCGAGGGGTCGGGGCTCGGCCTCTACATCTGCGAGCGCATCGTGAAGGCGCACGCCGGCCACCTGTGGGTGGAGAGCGAGGTGGGGCAGGGCTCCCTCTTCTCGTTCTCGTTGCCGCTCTACGGAGCGGCCGCGACCCTCGAGGCGCCGCTGGTGCTCATCGCCGCCGCCGACGAAGCCACGCGGCGGGAAGTGCGACGAGTGGCCGAAGGGCAGGGATTCGCCACCCACGAGGTGGGGGACGGCGTGGAAGCGGTGGAAGCGGCGCTCCGGCTGGTGCCCGCCGTCTGCGTGGTGGACCGCGTCCTGCCGCGGCTGCGCGGGGACCAGCTGGCGGAGCGCCTGCGCGACCATGCCGCCACCCAGGGGGTGCCGGTGCTGGTCCTGGCCGACGCAGCCGCCCTGGCCGGCCAGGAGGGGCTGTTCCGGGCCTGCCTGCCCAAGCCGGTGGACGCCGGCGCCCTGGCCGCGGCCCTGGAGGAAGCCTCGAAGGCGAGGCTGTAGGAAGCCTGAACGGACTCAACGCAGAGGACGCAGAGGAGGCAGAGGCCGCGGAGAACGAACAACAGGAACAGACAACGGAGCGCAGGGGCAGATTCGTCGGGAGCAGCAGTACCTCCCCCCCCGGGGGGAGGACAGGAAGGGGGGCCTGGTGAACGAGCGAGGAGGCGCCCCGCAGAACAGGCAACGGGATCCGGAGCCCGGATGTGCAACAGCGATTCCTCCCCCTGGGGGGAGGATAG
>JAKEHP010000195.1 GCA_022614955.1 Candidatus Methylomirabilota bacterium | reverse complement strand
TGCGGGCCCGCCGGTTCGACCTTGTGCTGGACTTCCAGGGGATGCTGAAGGGGACGGTGTGGGCGGTGGCGGCGGGCGGCCCCGCCGTCCGCGTGGGGTGGGGCCCGGGCCACACGAAGGACCTGACCTGGCTCTGGACCCACGGCGTCCGGTACCCGCCGGGAAAGGACGTCAACCGACATCTCCGACACCGCGCGCTCGTCGACTGGCTGGACGTTCCGGACGTCCCCGCGCTGCCACCCGACCTTTCGGCGGCCGACACGGCCGCGGTCGACCGCTTCCTGGATGGCCTGGAAGGGGGGCGCCCCTGGATCCTGGCGTACCCGGGGTCCAGCGCGAGCGGCAGCCACAAGCGGTGGGACCCGGACCGGTTCCGGGCCGCGCTGGACGCGATCCGGACGCGGAGCGGAGGCACCGTCCTGGTGGGGTGGGGTCCAGCCGAGGAGACGGAGGCGACCGTCCTCGCCGAAGAGCTCGGGGCTCCCCTGGTTCCCCCGACCACGATCCGTCAGCTCGCGTATCTCCTCGGCCGCTGCGACCTCTTCGTCGGTATGGACACGGGCCCCATGCACCTGGCGGGGGTGATGGGGACCCCCGCGGTGGCCGTGTTCGGCCGTTCCGACCCGCGTGTCCACGGCCCGGCCCCGCATCTGCCCGGGGCGGTCGTCGCCGGGCCCGATGCCCGTCACTGGCCGACCCGGGAGCGGGCCGACCTGCCGCCCTTCGTCGACCCCGACCCCGAGCGGATGGTCGCGGCCGTCCTGACGATCCTGGGTGAGCGCGCGGGCCGTTCGTCGCCGGCCCCGGGCGGGGGGGGCCACCGAGGGTGCGCGTCCTGATCGCCAACGGCCTGCCCTGGATGGGCGGCGCCGAGGGATGGGAGCTTGCGGCCCTGGGACTCCTGGTCGCCTCGCGGCCCGACTTCCACGTCGCCTTCGTGGGCCCCTGCCGGGAGGAGGAGCGCGCCTGGCGGGCGGAGCTCGTCCGGCGCGCGGCGGGGTTCCCGGGGGCCGCCCGGATCCGCTTCCTCGAGGAGCGGCCGGACGTCCCCGAGATCCTGGCC
>JAKEHP010000194.1 GCA_022614955.1 Candidatus Methylomirabilota bacterium | reverse complement strand
GCACCCAGAGCTGCCCCAGTCACAGCCCCTTGCTCCCTGGTGGAGAGGGGTCGATGGGCACAGGCACCGAGTAGGACAACGACTGCGATGAGACTTATGAATCTGCGCATAGCCTATTTCTCCTTACGACTTAGAATTCGCTAATTTCTTGCTGCTTCGACACTCCATCAGAGAACCAATGGAATTTTTGCTCCCTCAGTCTCGGATCTAGCTTCCAATCCGGAAGTCGTGCACGCGGCATCGCGTGCTTCCTCAGACGTGTGGAATGTCCTCTCTAGGTCGGGATAGCAAACCGGGCAGAAGTTTGCTTCGGCACCCTTTTGTAGTTGACTAACGCCCCTGCCTTCACTTTCTTAGATGAATCCAAAACCCAAAACGTTTCGAACCACCCGCTTATTCCCACCGGTGCCCTGACCCTGAGGGATAAGCGACCCCGGACCAGATCCGCCTCGGTGGCCCCGTCGCTCAGCTTGCGGAGGATCGACTCAACCGTGATGCCGGTTCCCCGGATGACCGGCTTCCCCAGCATGACCTTGGGATTGATCTCGATCCGATCAGTGACCGTCATGACGAACCTCCTGTGCCGGGCGGCCATTCACCGCCTTCAGGCGGCCACCTCCGAGATGGCCTCCTCGAGGGTGTCCAGGCCCCGGCAGAGGTCGGCCTCCCCGATCACCAGGGGCATCAGCGTGCGGATCACGTTGTTGTGGGTCCCGGCGCCGATGGTGAGCAGCCCCTTCTCGTAGCACTTCTTGATCACCAGCTTGGTCTCAGCCTTGGCCGGGGTCTTCTTCTGCCGGTCGCTGACCAGTTCGAGAGCAACCATCGCCCCAAGGGCGCGGACGTCCCCGATGATCTCGTAGCGCTCCTGCCACTCCCGGAAGCAGCGCTGTACCACTTCCCCGATCGCAGCCCCCTTCTCCGGCAGCCGCTCCTTTTCCATCAGGTCCAGGACAGCGAGCGCCGCCCGGCAAGCAAGCGGGTTGCCCCCGAAGGTGGTCCCGAGCCCGCCGACCCCGGGGGCATCCATCACCTCGGACCGCCCCGTGATGGCGGAGAGGGGGAGCCCCGCAGCCAACGACTTCGCTGTGAGCAGGATATCCGGGGCCACGTTCCAGTGCTCCACGGCAAAGAGGCGACCGGTCCGCCCGAAGGCCGTCTGGACCTCATCCGCGATGAAGAGGATGCCGTGCTTTTCGCAGATGGCCTTGAGCTTCGGGAGATACTCGGGGGGCGGGACGACGAAGCCCCCCTCCCCCAGGACCGGCTCCACGACCAGGGCGGCCACGGAGTCCGCGTGGACCTTGTTCAGGAACGCCTCCTCCACCAGGTCGGCGCAGGCCACCTTGCAGGAGGGGTACGTGAGCCCGATGGGACACCGGTAGCAGTAGGCGTAAGGCATCCGGTAGACCTCGGGCGCAAAGGGGGCGAAGCCCTGCTTGTAGGGGTCAATCTTGGAGGTGAGGGAGAGGGCCAGCAGCGTCCGCCCATGGAACGCGTCCTCGAAGCAGATGACGGCCGGCCGCTTCGTGTGCGCCCGGGCGACCTTCACCGCGTTCTCTACCGCCTCGGCGCCGCTGTTGGCGAACATCGTCTTCTTCGGGAAGGCGCCGGGGGCCAGGGCGTTCAGGCGCTTCGCCAGCGCCACGTAGGGCTCGTACATCATCACGTGGAAACAGGTGTGCAGGAACTTCCCGGCCTGGTCCCGGATCGCCTCGACCACGGAGGCCGGTCGGTGCCCCGCGTTCACCACGCCGATTCCGCCGGCGAAGTCCACGTACTCCTTTCCCTCCACGTCCCAGACCTTCGCCCCCTCCGCCCGCGCTGCGAAGAGCGGGGTGCCGTTGAAGGGGCCGCGGGGCACGTGCTTCTCCCGCTCCGCCAGCAGTTCCTTGTTTGTCTTCTTTGCAGGCCTCTCCATTCAATGCTCCTCTCAGGAGACCCGTTGCTTCTTTTTTGGATTCCCTTCGGCGCGCTTGGGCAGCGTGCAGAGGTACTCGTAGATCAGGTTCGCGGCCAGGAGAGCCGTGATCTGGCCCGGGCCGTCGTAGGGGGGCGACACTTCCACCAGGTCGAACCCGACCGTGGTGAGGCCGGCGAGGAGGCGCACCAGGCTCACCGCTTCATGCGAAGTCAGGCCTCCCACCTCCGGCGTCCCCGTCCCCGGGGCGTAGGCCGGGTCCACCGCGTCGATGTCGAAGGAGACGTAGGCCTTTCCCCGCTTCAGGCGCTTGAGGCGCTCGGCGACGTAGGGGATCCCCCGCTCCTTCACGTCGCCGATGGGCAGGACCTCCATCCCGTGCTCCTTCTGGAAATCGAAGTCGCTCTCCGCGTAGAGGGACCCCCGGATCCCGATGTGAATGGTCCGACGCGGGTCTATCAGCCCCTCCTCGACCGCCCGGCGAAACATGGTCCCGTGGAAGTACTTCCCGCCGAAGTACTGGTCCCAGGTGTCGCAGTGGGCGTCGATGTGAATGAGGGCGACCGGGCCGTGCCGCTTCGCCACCGCCCGGAGGACGGGAAGCGAGATCGAGTGATCCCCGCCTACCGAGATCGGCAGGACATGCGCCGCCAGGATCCGGGCGACCTCCCCTTCGATCAGGGCGTAGGTCTTCTCGATGTTGACCGGGGCCACGTCCACGTCGCCGTAGTCTGCCACCCGCCTGGTCACGAAGGGGAGGGCCTTCACCGCCGGGTTATAGGGCCGGAGGAGGCTGGACTGGTTTCGGATCTCTCGCGGGCCGAAGCGGGTCCCGGGGCGGTAGGAAGTCCCCCCGTCGAAGGGGATGCCCAGGATGGCCGTGTCGATCGCCTCCAGGTCCCGGCTCTGGGGGAGACGCATGAAGGTGGCCACCTGGGCGAAGCGGGGACTGGCGAAGGCGTCGCGCGGGGTGAAGTCCATGCAACCTCCTGGGCTCAGCGGGGGGCCGGCCGCCCCTCGGCGATGGCCTTGAGGGTCTCCTCCCGGATCAGGTCCAGAACTTCCCGCTTGAGGGCCGTGAACGGCTCGGAGGTCAGGACCTCCAGAGTCCTTGGGCGGGGGAGAGGAACATCCATGACCTTCTTGATCCGGCCCGGCCGGGCCGTCATCACGTAGACCCGGTCCCCCAGGAAGATGGCCTCGTCAATATCGTGGGTCACAAAGAGAATGGTCTTGTGCGACTCCTCCCAGACCTTCAGGAGCAGTTCCTGCATGATGACCCGGGTCTGGGCGTCCAGCGCCCCAAAGGGCTCGTCCATCAGGAGGATCTCGGGGTCGTTGGCCAGCGCCCGGGCGATGGCCACCCGCTGCTGCATCCCCCCGGAGAGCTCCTTCGGGTAGACCCGCTCGAAGCCGGTCAGCCCCACGAGCCCGATGAAGTGGCGGGCCACAGCGGACCGCTCCCCCGGCGGGACCCCCTTGATCCGGGGGCCGAACTCCACGTTCTGCTGGACCGTCAGCCAGTGGAAAGGGGTGTACGCCTGAAAGACCATCCCCCGGTCCGCCCCCGGCCCCGTCACGGCCCGGCCGTCCAGCGTGATCTCCCCCCCCGTCGGCCGCAGGAGCCCGGCCGCCATCCTGAGAAGCGTGGACTTGCCGCAGCCGGATGTCCCGACCAGGACTGCCACCTCCCGGGGCCGAATCGCGAAGGAGACCTCCTCCACCGCCAGGATCTTGTCCCCCCGGCGCGTGGTGAACCGCATGGTGACCCGGCGAAGGTCCAGCTTGGCGTTGTCCATCTCAGACCTTGGGGGACCAGGGGAGCAGGACGCGGTGCCCCCACTTGAAGAGGGTCTCGGTCAGGAGGCCCAGGAGGCCGATGACCAGGATCGCGACAAAGATCCGATCCGTGAAGAGGCCCCGCTGGGAGTTGAGGATCAGGTAGCCCAGCCCCTTGTTGGCCGCCACCAGCTCGGCCACCACCAGGTAGGTCCAGGCCCACCCGATGGTGATCCGGAGGGTGTCCATGACGCCGGGGAGCGTAGCCGGCACGAGGACCCGCCAGAGGACGTGCCGGGGCCGGGCCCCGAGGGTGTAGGAGACGTCCAGGAGGTCCTTGGAGACGTTGGCCGACACGTCGGCCACGAGGATGACCTGCTGGAAGAAGGTCCCGATGAAGATGACGGTGACTCGGGACTCGAAGTCAATCCCCACCCAGAGGATGATCAGGGGGATCATGGCGCTGACGGGGAGGTACCGGACGAACCCCACCACCGGCTCCACCAGCGCCTCAGCGATCTTGAAGGAGCCGACCAGGATGCCGAGGGGGACGGCCAGGACGGAGGCGAGGAGGAAGCCGGTCACGATGACGGCCACGCTGGCCGTGGAGTGGGTCAGGAGCGTCCCGTCGGAGGCCAGCTCGACCGCCGCCTGGAGGACCTGCGTCGGGGTGGGGAGGAAGAGGGTCTGGACCAGCCCGCCGTAGGACAGGACGCACCAGAGAAGCAGAGTCCCGACCACGGTGACGGTGCTGGCCGTCAGGTAGATGCGGCCCGGGATCGCCTCCTTGGGGGCGAGCACCTCTCGGAGAGGGGGCACAACCCTCCCGGCAGGCGGCGGCCCGGGACGAGGGACCCCGGACCGCCGCGCGAAGTCAGGTTACTTGACGAAGGTGTGGCTGATCAGGTCCTTCGGCTGGAACTTCCCCTGGAGCTTCCCCAGGGATCCCCAGATCTCCAGGGCGTTGCCGACCGTCTGGTACATCGCGCCGGGCTTCTGGGATGTCCCGAAGAAGGTTGCGTTGTCCTTCGCGTTGTAGTACCGAATCCCGGCGATGGTCTCCTCCCAGTCCTTCAGCTCCTTCAGCCAGCCCCCCACCGCCTTGGCCATGATGGCGTTGCCCTCCTTGGGGTTCTTCTCCCAGAAGGCCACCGCCTGATTCCAGCCCTTCACCACCGCCTGGACGTCACCGCGCCGCTTCTCGATGACATCCCGGCGGAGGATGAGGACGTCGGTGATGAGGCCGGGGGTCTTGCTGCTGTCCACCAACACGTGGCCGAAGTCGGTCTTCTTCCCCTTGGTGAGCCAGGGCTCCCAGGTCACCGCCGCATCCACCTTGCCGGCCACGAAGGCCGCCCCCGCGTCCCCGGCCGTCATGTTCACCGACTCGATGTCCGCCTGCTTCAGGCCGGCCTGCTTCAGCAGGACGCTGAGGAAGAAGTGGGAGACCGAGCCCTCCGCGAAGGCCACCTTCTTCCCCTTTAATTCTTTCACCGCCTTGATGGTCTGCTTGGACACAATGCCGTCGCCGCCGTTGCTGTCGTCCAGGGCCAGGACGTACTGGTATTCCTTCCCCGATTTCAGGTAGAGGACCATGGTGTCAATGGTGGAGACCAGGCCGTCGAGCTGCCCCGCCGCCAGCGCCGTGAAGCGCTGCTTGGGGTCCTCCACATTGGTGAGCTGGACCTCCGTCTTGCCGTAATACCCCTTCTCCTTGGCCAGGAAGAGGGGCCCGTACCCCACCCAGATGGAGTACCCGATCTTGAGCGGCGCGGCCGCGGCGGCCGTCGCCAGGACCAGGATCGCCAGGAGTGCCACCCCACCCGCTACCCATCGCTTCACGGCGCTCCCTCCTTTCCCCGGCCGCGGGGCGGCTGCGGCCCGCGCTTCCCCTTGAGCTGCGGCGGCCCCCCGCCCCGGAGTCGCCGCTCCCCGCCGCCTCGGCAGGGTGCCCCATGTATAGCGCGGAAGGCTCACGGGGGTCAACTCTCGCTCCGGCACGTTAGCCGCCCTGAACTCGTTCAGAATGATTGGTGACACTCTGCTAGAGTGTCGCCATGCACATCATCCAGGGAACGGTGCCCTACGCGAGACGCCTGGCGGCCGTAGGG
>JAKEHP010000193.1 GCA_022614955.1 Candidatus Methylomirabilota bacterium | reverse complement strand
AGGGCCCGGGCTGGGCGTCAACGTGGACGAGGCGAAGCTGGCGAAGTACCGCCTTCCCGGCACGGAAGCCCGGGGAAGTTCAGGACACTGACCCCGGCGTTGAGGGGGAGGACCGGACCGAATACCCTCGCTTCGCGCATCCGCGGAACCATGGCCGTCGCCGGCATCCTGCTCGCAGCGCAGGCCGGGTCCGCGGAGGCCCAGCGGACCGGCGACCGGGCGCGGCTGGTCTTCACGGTCTCCGGGGCGCTGGTGGACGGGCAAGGGCTCTGGGCGGTGGACAGGCAGCCGATCAGCGGCCCGGTGCAGACCGACACCCTGGTGCTCCAGCGTGGCATCCAAACTGACTTCGGGGTTGGGTTCTCCGGGGCGTACTTCCCCGCCGAGCACCTCGGGTTCACCGCGGACGCGTTCCTGCTCGGGGTCGGCTATTCCGACACCTGCCGGCCGGCGAGGCCGATCGCCTTTGACCGCAACGCCCAGGTATGCGACTTCATTGACACCCACGACCGCCCCGCCTCCGCCGTCACCCTGGACGTCGGATTGATCTACCGGGTCGCGAGCCGGGAGTTCATCTCGCCGTTCGTCCGTGGGACGGTGGGGCTGCTGTTCGCCAACCAGAGCCCGCTGGCGCTGGACGGCGTCGCCCAGGACGGCGAGGGGGTGGCGATCTACCTCGACCCGGACCAGAGCCGGGTCACTCCTTCCTTCGCCCTCGGGCTGGGCACCACCGTGGTCCTGGGCAAGGCCTATCACCTGCGCTGGGAGGTCCGCGACCACATCGTCCGGATAGATCGGGTCACCGGGCCGACCGCCCTGAACGGCGCCCTGCCACCGAACGAGAGCAGCTACAAGCACCTCTTCAGTGTGCTGGTGGGGCTCGACGTGATCCTGGAGCGCCAGCGGGGGAGGAGATACTGACGGAGGTGGGTCGCCCGGCCGCGGGCGGGGCGATCCTCGCCGGCGGCGGCGCCACCCGGTTCGGAGGACGGCCCAAGGGACTCGAGGTGGTCGGGGGGAGCCGGATCCTGGACCGGCTGGTGGAGACGATGACGGTCGCGCTGGGGGTGCCGCCGCTGCTGGTGGCCAACGCGCCCGAGGCTGGCGCCTGGCGCCCCGACCTCCGGGTGGTGCCCGACGTCCGGCCCGGCCTGGGGTCGCTCGGCGGGATCTACACCGCGGTGTGCCAGGCCCCGGCGCCGGTGGTGGCGGT
>JAKEHP010000192.1 GCA_022614955.1 Candidatus Methylomirabilota bacterium | reverse complement strand
CGCTGGCTTTCGCGGGAAGATTCCCGGCCGGACCCAGCAGGAGGTCGGAGCGACCCGCCGGCCACTTATGGGAGAGTGGACCGAGTGGGGCTGTGCAGCAGGTCGTGCACCATTTCCAGCAGGTGCTCGCCCAGGAACGGCTTGCGGATGATGTCGAGCGCCCTGGTACCGAGGGTCTCGGACACCCATTCTTTGGTGATCTCGCCCGACATGAGGAGCACGGGCAGGCCGGGCCACCGCTGGTGCACCACCCGCTCCAGCTCCAGGCCGTTCATTTTCGGCATCCGGACGTCGGTCAGGACCAGGGCGATCAGGCTGGGGGGGGCGGAAAGGATCGCCAGCGCTTCGACGCCGTCCGCGGCCTCCAGGGTGCCATAGCCCCCTCGTTGGAGAATCTGACGGGCGAGGTGGCGCAATCCAGCTTCGTCATCCACGATCAGGACGACCGGAGGGTCGGGAGCTGGGGCACGTGACACGGGGCATGCCTGCCCGAGAGAATGCATTACGCTACGATGGACGCCGCCCCGGAGCAAGTTACGCCGGGAGCTCCGCCCGGTGCCGCCAGCGGCACAACCCACGACTGAAAGGCCGGAGCAATGAAGTTGGCCGAGGTGGTGGAGACGTCCCTCCGGGTGTCGGAAGCCAGTGGCCGGCTCGACAAGGTCGACCGGCTGGCGGCGCTCCTAGCCAGGACCCCGGCGGCGGAGATCGAGATCGCCACCGCCTACCTCTCGGGCTCGCTCCGGCAAGAGAAGATCGGGATCGCGTGGGCCGCGTTGCGGTCGGCCATGCCGGAAGGAGGGGCCGACTCATCCTCGCTGGAGCTGGCCGAGGTGGACGCCGTCTTTGACCGCATCTCCAAGGTCTCCGGCAAGGGATCGGCCGCGGAGAAGACCCGGTTGCTGCGGGAGCTGCTGGTCCGGGCGACCCCTGACGAGCAGCGGTTCCTCACCGGCCTGGTCATGGGCGAGCTGCGCCAGGGTGCGCTCGAAGGGCTGGTCCTGGAGGCCGTGGCGAAAGCGTCCGGGGTCCCGGCCGGGGAGGTGCGTCGGGCCTGGATGATGAGCGGGGACCTCGCCGTCGTGGCCCAAACGGCGCTGGTGGAGGGTGTTGCCGGTCTGTCGCGTTTCTCCACCCAGCT
>JAKEHP010000191.1 GCA_022614955.1 Candidatus Methylomirabilota bacterium | reverse complement strand
GGCGTTCGCCAGGAATCCGAGGACCGAGGCCAGGAAGATATCCCGCCGGGTCGCCCGCATCTCGTCGGCGGCCAGCGCGGGCGTCCCGGTCACCCCGACCTTCACCCCGGGGAAGTTGCGCGCGACTGCCGCGGCAGCCTCCCGGATGGCCTCCACGGGGTCGGCCGTGCTCTCCGACCCCCAGAGATCGAAAAAGGTCGTCTCGGCCTCGACCGGCGCCACCAGGAGGAAGAGAAGCCGCTCGTCTTCCGACAGCAGGTAGCCGTCGGTGCTGGTCTTCCCGTCGGCCCGCGCGAGGAAGGCCGCCCAGGGGGAGCGGTACGCGCCGCCTCCAGCCAGGGCGTCCCGCATCCCCTCCAGCACGCCCGTCAGGAGGGGGAGGTCCACGGCAAGGGGGCGTCCGGCAGCCTCTTCCGGCTCCAGGTCCGTGAAGAGGTGGCGCACCAGCCCCCGCGTGACGTCCCGGTTCGTGAGGGCCAGGAACTGCTCGAGGGTCGGACGGGCGGAGAATGCCGCCAGGAACTCGCGGTGCTCCTCCACCTTCGCCCGCAGGGCGCGGAGCTCCTCAAGGCTCAGGTACAGGAGGGCCCGATCCTCGAATTCCTTGGCGTCGATCCTGTAGAAGACGTCCCGGACGTGGGCAACGTCCGCTCGCAGGCGCTCCGCCAGGGCGGCGGCATACGCCGTGGCCTCCGCCACCTCGCCCGCCTCCACGACGATCACGAGGCGCTCGTAGTCCGGGAACTCCCCCCGGTACTCCTGGTAGAGACGGTCGTATCGCTCCCCGGACCCGACCAGCGTGCTCCGGGCCATCTCGAAGCGGAGGTGGCGGGCGGTGTACCAGAGGGAGCCGGCGGCGCTGAGGAACGCGACGAGCAACACCGGCACGGAGAAGCGGGTGGCAACCCGCGCCATGGCGCGCAGCAGGCTTGCCATCATGGCCGGAGTCTATCGGCCGGCCGTGGGCCGGTCAAGGCGGATTGCCCCACCCGGGCCGTCATGATAGAAAAGGGGGAGGCCTGGCAGAACGCCCGCCTCCGCCCGCGCGACCACGAAGGGAGACAGAGCATGGGAGAGCACATCTACACGTCGCAGGTGAAAATCCTGAAGGACAAGGGACCGCACCGGCGGGCCTACATCGCCCCCTTCCCCGAGCCGGTCCACTACGGGCTCCACGGGGCGATCAAGCACTTCTACGGGGTGGAGCCGGAGGAGGAGCTGCCCACGACCCTCGACCACGTCGTCGCAGCCGTGGCCGGCTGAATGACCGGCACCCTTGCCGGCGCGCTGGTAGCGCGCAAGATCCCGACCAGCGGGGATCGGCTGGCGGCGGATGCCGAGGGGCTCATCGAAAACGTGGATGGCCACCCCCTGATCACCCGGATCAGGGTCCACTACCGCGTCAAGGTCCCCCGGGGCAAACGGGAGGAGGCGGAACGGGCCATTGCGATCCACGAAAAGAGTTGCCCCGCTTCTCAGAGCGTGCAGCGCGGGATCGCCATCGAGTGGGACGGCCAGATCACCGAGGTGGACTGATTTTCGGCCTGAAAAGAATCGGGCCGGCAGCCGTTGCCGGTGCCGGCCCGGGTGATCCGTGGCCTGCGTAAATCGGGGCCTAGTACCCCCGGCCCCCGCCCCGTGGCGTCCGCTCCCGGGCCTCGTTCACGGTGAGGGCCCGGCCGCCCATCTCCTTACCATTGAGCGCATTGATGGCCGCCGTGGTGTCGCCCTGGTTCGCCATCTCCACAAAGCCGAAGCCGCGCGAGCGGCCGGTGTCCCGGTCGGTGACGATCTTCACCGACTCGACCTGCCGCCCGCCCTCGCCAAAAAGGGTCTGGAGCTGCTCCTCCGTGGCGTCAAAGGGCAGGTTGCCAACATAGATTCGGGTTCCCATTACGGTTCGCTCCTTTCGGAATGCTGCCCACCGGGGGGGCTTCGCTACCCCGACCATTCGGGGAGGACCCACCGGGGCCAACGCGTCGGACCGCTCGGGAACCAAAAACGCCGCGGGACTTTGGGTCCTCGCGGCGCTGTCACCCCGACCTGGCGGTACCGTCAGAACCATCAGCCGAATGGAGGCTACGCCCCATCAACGGGTCTGTCAAGAAGAAAGTCACTCGTCCAGGGCCATGCCGCCAAGAAGGAATGCGCGCCCGGGGCCGTGAGAGCCCGGATGGCCATCTGGCCCCCCGCTTGCATTGGAGCGGGCCCGCGGGCCCGACCCCACGGGCGCGGGGAGCCCGCGGCCCACGGAGCAGCCGGGGTGGAAAGCGCCTGGAGAGCCCGGGCCGGAAGCGCGTGAGCGCAGCGGGCCCACGGAGGGGGAAGCGATGCAGCACGGCCGCAGCGTGGCCCCGCCAGCAGAGGACCTCAACCTCTGGAACATCGTCTGCCGCCAGTTTGACAAGGCCGCGGCGACGCTCGAGGTACCGGAGGGGCTGCTGCAGCAGATCAAGGCCTGCAACGCCGTCTACTACGTCCAGTTCCCTGTCCACTTCGGCGACCGCTACGAGATCTTCCAGGGCTGGCGCGCCGAGCACTCGCAGCACCGCAAGCCGACCAAGGGGGGGATCCGATACAGCGAGTTCGTCAGCCAGGACGACGTCATGGCGCTGGCGGCGCTGATGACCTACAAGTGCGCGATCGTGGATGTCCCGTTCGGCGGGTCGAAAGGCGGGGTCTGCTTCAACCCGAAGAAGTACACCAGGGAGCAGGTGGAGAAGATCACCCGCCGGTACACCGCGGAACTGGTGCGCAAGAACTTCATCGGCCCCGGCGTCAACGTGCCGGCCCCGGACCTCGGCACCGGCGAGCAGGAGATGGCCTGGATCGCCGACACCTACGACGCCCTCACCCCCGGGCAGATTGATTCGCTGGCCTGCGTCACCGGCAAGCCGGTCTCCCAGGGGGG
>JAKEHP010000190.1 GCA_022614955.1 Candidatus Methylomirabilota bacterium | reverse complement strand
GTGCGCCTCCTGCCAGGCATGCAGCGACCGATGATCCCGCATCCCAGGAAAGGTGTCACCCCACCAGACACCCCCGTGTCCCTAACCACCGCACCGCAGCCCAATCCCCCGCCTCGACCACCCCCGTTCACCGTTCACCGTTCACCGTTCACCGTTCACGTTTCTCCCCATGCGCATCACCGTCCTCACCGGCGGCACCTCCGCCGAGCGCGATGTCGCCCTTGCTTCGGCCGTCCAGGTCGTGGCCGCGCTGCGGTCACGGAGGCACGACGTGGCGGTGGTGGACACCGCCAGAGGCTACATTCCGGAGGGGGACGAGCGGTCGCTCCTGTCCGGGACCGTCGGGTCCGAGCCTCCCTCCATAGACCAGCTCGACGCCCTCGAGCGGGGCCTGCTCCTGTCCGGACTGGGGAACCTCGCGGCCGTCCGGGACGCTGACGTGCTGTTCCTTGCACTGCACGGGGGTCGGGGTGAGGACGGAACCATCCAGACCCTGCTGGAAATGGTGGGTGTGCCCTACACCGGCAGCGGGCGGCTGGGCAGCGCCATGGCCATGGACAAGGACATCTCGAAGCGTCTTTTCCGCATGGCCGGGGTGCCCACTCCCGACTGGGTGATGGCCCCGGCCGACCGGCGCCGGGTGGAGAGGGAGTTCGGCTGGCCGGTGGTGGTGAAACCCTCCAAGCAGGGGTCTACCGTAGGATTAAGTGTGGTGAAGGCCCCGGAGGACTTCGAGCCCGCCGTGAGGCTGGCCCGGCAGTACGACGACGAGGTGATGATCGAGCGTTTCGTGCCGGGACGGGAATTGACCGTGGGGGTCCTGGAGGGGCAGGCCCTGGCCGTGGGGGAGATCATCCCCCGGCACGAAATTTTCGACTACGAGTGCAAGTACACGCCCGGCATGTCCCAGGAGATCTTCCCCGCCGACCTCCCGGCGGCCCTGGCGGCCGAATGTGGCCGGCTCGCCCTGCTCGCCCACGAGGGCCTCAAGCTCGGGGGCTATTCGCGGGTCGATTTTCGCTTGACACCGGGCGGTGAAGTCTTCTGTTTAGAAGTGAATACGCTGCCCGGTATGACGGCTACCAGCCTCCTCCCCCAGGCTGCCCGGGCGGTGGGGATCGAGTTTCCCGACCTGTGCGAACGGATCTGTCGAACCGCCCGGCTGGGCCGCCCGAAGGAACCGTCGTAAGCGCTGTGGGGTCTCAGAGTTAGAGGCGTGGTTCGATG
>JAKEHP010000189.1 GCA_022614955.1 Candidatus Methylomirabilota bacterium | reverse complement strand
AGGCGACGTTAGTTGGCCCGGCACTAGGCAGCGGCAGCCATGGCAGCAAACCGTCCCCAACTTGAGGCCGTCGCCTCCCCGGCACCGGGGGTGGCCCTCGGGGCACCCCGCTGGCTCCAGGCAGCCCTGCGGTTCGCCCGTCGGAAGCCCCTCGGGGCCTCCGGGGCCGCCGTCATTCTCCTGATGGGCCTGGCCGCCCTCCTGGCGGACCTCCTGGCCCCCCACGATCCGCTGGCCAACGACTTCCTCGCCATGTTTAAGCCGCCGGGCGGGGCCTACTGGCTGGGGACCGACGCCTTCGGCCGAGATGTTCTCTCCCGGATCATCTACGGCTCCCGCACGGCGCTCCTGGTCGGGTTCACCGCCTCCTTTGCCGGGGCCACGATCGGAGCGATCATCGGGGTGGCCAGCGCCTACTTCGGGGGCAAGACCGACCTGATCGTCCAGCGCTTCCTGGACATCGTGATGTCCTTCCCCATCATTATCCTCGCCCTGGCCGTGGTGGCCGTCCTGGGCATCGGCACCGTGAACGTCATCCTGGCCATCGCCGTCTCCATGGTCCCGCGGGCGGCCCGCGTGGTCCGCTCGAGCGCCCTGGCCATCCGGGAGACGCCCTACGTGGATGCGGCGCGGGCGTTAGGCTTCCGCCCGCGGCGCATCATCTTCCGGCACATGCTCCCGAACGTCATGGCCCCCTACCTCATCATGCTCACCGCCTTTCTCGGGCAGGCGATCCTGCTCGAGGCCTCCCTGAGCTTCCTCGGTCTCGGGGTGGCCGAGCCGACCCCCGCCTGGGGGCTCATGCTCCGGGGGGGGGCGGCGGAGTTCGCCGAGCGGGCCCCCTGGATGGCCCTCTTCCCGGGCCTGGCCATCAGCGCCGCCGTCTTCGCCTTCAACCTCTTCGGGGACTCCCTCCGGGACGCTCTGGACCCCAAGCTCCGCACCCTCTGAGCGGTCCCCCGGTGGGGTCGTCTGACATGGCGGGCATACGCAGTCCTTGACACTCCGGCACCCCGCTGGTGTAATATGGCCCACTTCCCCTTCCCCGGTGGTTTCACGAGGTGATCTCTCGATAGGGCGTTGTCCGGAGGGGCGCGGAGCGGCGGGTGCTCGCTCACGGCCCGGGTTCAGATCACAGAGAGAGGAGGGCGTCATGGCAGAGAAGAAGCGGGGACGTATCTCCAGGCGTGATTTCGTCAAGGCTGCCGGGGTCGGAGCGCTAGCGGCGGGCCTGGGCCCAGGGATCATCATCCCCGGGCGGGCCCGCGCGGCCAAGAAGACGCTGAAGATCCTCCAGTGGGTCCACTTCGTCCCGGCCTACGACGAATGGTTCAACAAGAAGTACACCAAGGAGTGGGGGGAGAAGAACGACACCGAGGTGACCGTAGACAACATCGGTATCAAGCTCGTCAACGCGCGGGGCGCTGCGGAGGTCTCGGCCCAGAAGGGGCACGACCTGTTCCTCTTCAACTGGCCGCCGCCCTCCTTCGAGGAGCAGGCGGTGGACATGAAGGACGTCTACCAAGAGTGCGAGCGGAAGTTCGGGAAGCCAATCGATCTGGGGATCAAGAGCACCTACAACCCCAAGACGAAGAAGTACTTCGCCTTCTCCCCCTCGTTCACGCCGGATCCCGTGAACTACCGGCAGGACCTCTTCGGGGCGGTCGGGATGCCGAACGGTCCCAAGACCTGGGACGAGGTCCGGACCGCGGGCGCGAAGATCAAGAAACAGTTCGGCAACCCGGTCGGCATCGGCCTCTCTAACGAGATCGACACCGGGATGGCGATGCGGACGATCATGTACTCCTTCGGCGCCTCCGAGCAGGACCAGGCCGGGAACCTGGCGCTCAACTCCAAGCAGACCCTCGAGGCGATCAAGTTCGTGAAGGCGCTGTTCCAGGAGACCATGACCGACGAGGTGTTCACCTGGGACGAATCATCCAACAACCGGGGTATTGTCTCAGGCAAGCTCTCCGTGGTTTTGAACGCGATCTCCACAACGCGGACGGCCGAAAAGCAGGACCCGGATATTTCCAAGAAGATCCAGCTTACGAAGGCGCTCGCGGGGCCGGTGCGGGCCATCGGGCTCGAGCACGTGATGCAGTGCTACGTCATCTGGAAGTTCGCCGAGAACATCGAGGGGGCCAAGAAGTTCCTCGTGGACTATGTCACAAACTTCCGACAGGCATTCGTGGAGGGGGAGTTTTACGACTTCCCCTGCTTCGCCAAGACCGTCCCGGACCTGAAGCAACTCATCGCCAGTGACCCGAAGGCCCACCCGCCCGACAAGTACAAGGTCTTGGAGGACGTCCTGGAATGGGCGACCAACGTCGGCTACCCGGGCTACTCCAACGCGGCCGTCGACGAGATCTTCGGCACGTGGGTGCTCAACGTCATGTTCGCGAAGGCGGCGGCGGGGAGGGCGACCCCAGAGGAAGCGCTGCAGGAGGCCGACGCGGCCTCCCGGCGCATCTTCGGTAAGTGGCGGGAGAAGGGGCTCGTCTAGGTCCAGGCCAGATAGAAACCGGTGGTTGCCCGCTGTAGCGGCGCGCTCGCCCGAGGGAGGCTCCGGTTTCCGGAGCCTCCCTCCACGTTGACCCGAGGGATTGCGGAAGCGGATCCCGTATGGCCACGGTTGAAACCAGAGACATCAAGAAGCACTTCGGCGAGGTCCGGGCCGTGGACGGCGTGGACCTCTCCACCAAGGAGGGGGAATTCCTCGTCCTCCTCGGGCCCTCGGGCTGCGGGAAGACGACGCTCCTCCGAATGATCGCTGGCCTCGAGCTCCAGACCGGGGGAGACGTGCTGATCGGGGGGCAGGTGGTCAACGATCTGCCACCGCGAGCCCGGAAGATCGCCATGGTCTTCCAGAGCTACGCCCTCTACCCCCACATGACGGTCTTCAAGAACATCGCCTTCCCGTTGAAGGCCCAGGGGGTCCAGAAGGAACTCATTCCACAGAAGGTCGCGTGGGCCGCCGCCCTGTTCGGGATCGAAGGGCTGCTCCACCGGAAGCCCCGGGAGCTCTCGGGGGGCGAGCGGCAGCGGGTCGCGCTCGCCCGGGCGCTGGTGCGGGAGCCGTCAGTGTTTCTCCTCGACGAGCCGCTCTCCAACCTGGACGCGAAGTTGCGCGCGGCGGCGCGCGACGAGCTGCAGCAGTTCCAGCGCCGGATCGGGACGACAACCATCTACGTGACCCACGACCAGGTCGAGGCGATGGGACTCGGGGACCGCATCGCCGTGATGCAGGGGGGGAAGGTGCGGCAGATCGGCACCCCCCTCGAGGTCTACGACGAGCCGGCCGATACCTTCGTGGCCGGCTTCCTCGGCTCCCCCCCGATGAACCTGATCGAGCGGCAGGACTGTCTCGTCGGCTTTCGCCCGGAGCACTTCCTGCCCAAGGAGGCGCACGAGAACCGGGGGAGGTTGACGACCCTCCAGTTCCGAGTAACTCGCGTCGAGTACCTGGGAGCCGACCGGCTGGTCTACGGGGCACTCGAGGGCCGGTTCCCGGACGCGAAGGTCATCGCCAAGCTCCCGTCCACGGTGATGGTTCCCATCCAGCCGGGGATCCACTACGACTTCGCCGTCCAGGACAAGGACCTGAAGTTCTTCGACAAGGCGACGGGCCTCAGGACGGGACCGCGACCACTCGCATGAAAGAGCTTGCACAGGAAGCCCTGGCGGTGACGCAGGCCCGGAGGAGCCGCCTCTCCTTCCTCCTGGACCGCGAGGAGTGGCTCGGGCCGCTCATGATCGGTCCGGCCATCCTCTACATCGTTCTGCTGGTCGGGTTCCCCTTCT
>JAKEHP010000188.1 GCA_022614955.1 Candidatus Methylomirabilota bacterium | reverse complement strand
TTTCCTCCCGCGGTCCAGTCGGACCGTCGGGAGAGTGTGCCCCAGCACGTGGCGCATTTTAAGTGAGAAAAGATGGCGCGAACTAACCGAGAATTTACAGAAATCGCCCGGCAACGACGTCAAACGCCCTCCCAGCCTTTTCTGGGCCAGCGCCAGCATGCCCCCGTCGTTATCAACGCCGATGATGCGCGCGCCGGCCGCCGCGGCGACGCATCGGACCGCAAGCGCCCCGGACCCGATGCCAAGGTCGAGCACCACGGGCGCGCGGCGGTCGAGCGCCCTCAGCGCCGCCGCGGCAGCGTCGAGCATCTCCTCGTAATGCGGGATGAACGTGCGAATACGCGCGTCGTACTCGCGCAGCCGGATGCCAAGATGCGTTGCTGCTCCCATACGCCCTACTGTCGCAACCCCGTGGCCCCCGGGTTTGCCCGCGGCTCGTGAGCGACGATCGCCCATGGAGCCCGCCACAGCCACCGCCTGTCAGTTCCATGCGCTTGTCAGGCCGTCAACGCGCGCTCAGTGGGGCCGGAGCAGCCGCGTCAGCACCCGGTCCAGTGCTGCGGCGAACGCCTGCTTGGCCCGCGCGTCGTAGGGTGGAGGGCCGCCGGTCACCGCCCCGGCCGCGCGCAGCTGGTCCATGAAGTCCCGGACCGACAGCCGCTCTCCGATCGTCTCGGCCGTGTGCTCGTCGCCGCGGGGATCCAGCACGGCGACCTGCTTCGGCACCAGCACCGCCGCCAGCGGAATGTCTTGGGTGACGACCAGGTCGCCGGGTTCAGCGTGGGCGGCGATATGCTGGTCGGCCACATCGGCGCCGCCCTTGACCCGGATAATTGTGACAAGGAGGTTGCCAGACGGCGGCTGCAGCCGCTGGTTCGTCACGAGGACCGTGGGCACATTGAGTCGCTTGGCGGCCCGAAAGACGAGTTCTTTCACCTCGCGCGGTGCGGCGTCAGCATCGATCCAGATCTTCAGAGGCACCCCGTCCTGGTGGTGCTGATCGGCCTAACGACCAAGCTCACCGGCGCGAAGCTTGCGGCGCGTCCGCGTGGAGCGTCTCGGTTAGGCTAAAACGCCTAATCAGTGTGTGCGAGACAAGCTATTTAGTGGGTGGCAACTTCCGCCACTCGTATACCCCGGCCAGAGGTGCACCGGGAACATGTACACGGGCCCAGCCCTCCTCGTTTTCAAGGTCCGCGCAGTCAAGCCATCGGCCTACGGGCGGACCCATCGGAGAAAGTAGGAATAACGCGCTGGTCTCAAGCCCCCGAATTTGGCAGTCCCGCCAGTCGTCATGGTTCCTGTGGACCCGGGTAACCAAACCAACCAGTTTATTCGACGGTGTGGTCCGGAGTTCAATTTCCACGATGTCCCCACGGCCGTACGTCTGTGCTGGGCGCAACTGGCCGCGCAGCTCAGATCCAACATGCGCCATGTACCAGCTTATATGCCTACACCCGACTCTGGCATTGTGGGCATAGCAGGATGTTTCCGCGCTAACTTCACTCCCATCCACGACGTCGGAATCTTTGTAACCTGCTTCGAGCAATTTGGTGTACCAGCCGGCTGTGTACCACTTGTGGGGAGCTTTCTGATCGCGCGAAGGATTTAGGATTTCGTCACGAGTATAAACACCGGCCACTTCAGCCAGGATCCGTGTGCCGCTGACGAGATTACCACCGCGTTCTTCGGGGGCCTTTGGCGTAAAGGCACAGCCTGATAACAACAAGACGATTGCGATCTGTATGCGAGCCGATGCTGTGCAGTGCATGGTGTCCCTCCGAGCCTAACGTTCGAGCTGAGGCGCCCTGCCTCGTGGGTTCGCCGCTCGAGCGAGAGGTTATGCCTCTGTCGCGTTCCGTTGCGCGGGACCGTCTCGTGGATGCGCGGCGGGATTCGAAGAGATTGGAATGCCGTTTGTGAACCGAGTGAGAGCCTAGCCGCGCAACCAATGGTAGAGATGCACCGCAGGTTCCACAAGCAGCACCGCGGTGAAGAGCACGAGAACCCAGGTCAGAAGTACCAGCTTCCTGGACAGCGCGGCGCTCGTGCGATCCATTGCGTGAAGCGCGTTCACGAGGTCGTAGGTGACGCGAACCTGCAATGCAACATGGTGCGATGCCTGTATCTCCGCCTGTTCTCGAGACCTGTCAGTCAGGACTTCAAGCGCTTCACGCCAGTCATCAGGTGACATGGGCGCGAGGCTTCCGATGCGCCCTTTCAACTCGTCGGAGAGCTTGTAGCGGTCCATGGCGTCTCCATCAGAGGCCTAACTAGAACTAGGCAGACCTGCCTAATACCTCAGACACCACCAAGTATGCAGTCTATTTCCTTGGCCTGGAGTCAGGCTTCTGAGTACAACCGCCTGACTGTGAAGGGCTTGGCCTGAGGGATGAGTATCTGCCGTGTTAGCCAGCGAGGCCTCGCAGGCTATTTCATCTGAGGGCAGGCCGGCTGTCAGCAGCATGCCTTGCTCCGCTACCGCCCAGCCCGCAGCGTGCGGACCAGGTCTCGGACCCGCGGGACGCGCTCCAGGCGCCAGACCAGGTCCGTGGCGACCTGCGCCTTCGCCCTCGGCAGACAGAGGGCGGCGCACTCGCTGAACTTCGCCTCGATCTCCTCGCGGGACATGGGCCGGGCCGGGTGCCCGCGGAAGACATCGCTCGATCCGCGGATCACCCGCCCATCCCGCAGGCGAATCTCGAGGGAGGTCAGCATCCGGTGGTAGCCCTGCCGTTCGATCTCGGGATCCAGCACGTGCTTGATCCGTCCCATGAGGGCCACGGTGCGCCGGTCGCGGACCCACCGGTCCTTGAACTGGGCGATACCCGCCTTGCCGGTTAGGAGGCCGATGGCCATGCAGAAGGGGATGCTGAATTTCCCCTCCAGCGCGGTGGTGGGCATGCTGTAGATGAGGGCGTTCAGCACGTGCGAGTTGCTCCCGACCTGCATCGCCTCCACGTCGTCCGCGCCGAAGCGGTGCTCCCGCATGAGGTCGAACAGGAGGTCCTGGGCCGGGTGAGAGAGGGAGCCGGAGGGATAAGGCTTGATCGAGATGCCCGGCTCCTCAAAGAAAAAGGGCTTCCCGAGCTTCCCGGTGATCTTCTCCGGGTCGAAGCCGCCGGCCGCGGCGCTGTAGAACCCGCGCTTCGCCTCCAGGATGTTTTTGGCCGCGGTGAAGCCCCGGCGGGCCAGCCGGGCCGCGACGACCCCGTTCCCGGCGGCGTGACCCACGTGGTAGGGCTTGGTCATGGTGCCGAAGGACTCGCGCAGGCCGGCCGCCATGCTCCCGGCCAACCCGAGGGCGCGCAGCGTCGCGTCCTCGTTCAGGCGGAGGAGCTTCGCCGCGGCGGCCGCTGCCCCGAAGGTCCCGATCGTGCCGGAGGAGTGAAACCCCGCCTGATAGTGGCGGGGATTCGCGGCGTCGGCGATCCGGCACATCACCTCCACTCCCCCCACGTAGGCCACGAGGAGGTCCCGCCCCGAGGCGTCCGCCGCCTCGGCCAGCGGCAGCACGGCCGACAGGGCGGGCACCGTCGGATGGGTCAGGAGGCCATAGACGCTTTCCTTGCTGGTGGCGAGCTGGGTGTCGTCGTAGTCCATGGCGTGCCCGGCCGCCCCATTGGCCAGGGCGGCCATGTGGGCCGGCACGCGCAGCGTGGTCCCCAGGATGCTCGCCTCCTTCTTCCCGCCCGCTGCCCTGAGGTGTGCCTGGAGGATCCGGCTCCCCTTCTCAGTGGAGCCGGCCAGCGTCACCCCGAGGCCGTCGAGGAGGAACCCCTTCGCCAGCTCCCGCGTCCGCTCCGGGATGTCGGTGAACCGGAGGCTCAGGATGAACTGGGTGATCTCCCTCGTCACGCTCACGTCCCCACTCCTTTCTCCGATTGCCGAAAACCGGGGAATCAGGCGCCGAATTTCGTGAGGCGGCCGGCGTGCGCCAGCATAACGGTGAGGAGCTCCCGCCCGGGCAGGTGGCCCAGGCCCCCCGCCTCGCACGGGCGCTCCCCGAAGGTTGTCACGGTGTCGGGGCGGCAGGTTCGGGCCCAGAGTAGGACCGGGACCGGGTGCCACGAGTGCGCCCGCAGCGCGGCGGGCGTGGAGTGATCCCCGGTCACGGCGAGGACATCCGGCCCGAGAGCCACGAGGGCCGGCAGGGCGCGGTCCACTTCCTCGATGGCCCGCGCCTTCGCCGCGAAGTCCCCGTCCTCCCCGGCTGTATCGGTCCGCTTCACGTGGATGTAGAAAAAGTCGAACTCGGCCCACCGGTCGCGGAGCGTCGCGAGCTGCTCCGTGATCGTCGTCCCGGTGGGCAGGACCTCCATCCCGGCCAGGCGGGCGAGGCCCCGGTACATGGGATAGACCGCGATGGCCCCGGCGCGCAGGCCGAACCGCTCGCGAAGGGTGGGGAGGGCGGGATGCCGGGCGAAGCCCCGGAGGAGGACCATGTTCGCCGGGTGCTGATCCCGGAGGACGCCTCGGGCCGCGTCCACAAAGGCGTTCACGACCCGCGCGCTTTTCGCCGCCTCCGGCTGGAGCGGCTCCGCCTTGGGCGGGGCCTGCCCTTCCTGCTGGGGATCGGTCTCGCTCACGGCCTCCGAGAGGCCCTCCCCCCGGAACCGGACGACGAAGCGATGCTCCTTCACCGGCTGGACGGTGACCTCAGCCCCGTCTACCGTGATTTTGTCGAGAAGCGCTGAGAGGGTCCGGCAGGTGGCATCGCTGACCCGGCCGGCCCGCCGGTCCGTGACCCGGCCCGCCCCGTCCACCGTGCAGAAGTTCCCCCGGGCGGCCACGTCCAGCGGGGTCACCGGCAGGTCAATCCCGAGGGCCTCGAGGATGCCCCGGCCGATCCGGTGGGTGAGGGGATCATAGCCGAAGAGGGCGAGGTGCCCCGGGCCGCTCCCGGGGGTGATCCCGGGGGCCACGAGGGTGAGGAGGCCCGTCACCCCCTCGGCCGCCAGCCGGTCCAGGGTGGGGGTGGCCGCTGCCTCCAGCTCCGTGGGCCCGCCCGCCTCCCGCGGGAGCCCGCCCAGGCCGTCCAGGACCAGCAGGACGAGCTTCGTCTCGGCCGGGATGGCCAGCTCGCGGGCCAGGTCGGCCCCCATGCCCTCTCCCTAGTGGATTCCTTCGCCGGCCGCCGCGTCCACCTCGGCGTGGAGGGCTTCCTCCTTTAGCCGGTCCAGGACCTCGGGGCGCTGCTTGGCCGCGTCCCGGACGCTCAGGAGCAGCCGCTTCTTGTCGTAGACGAAGTCGGCACGAGAGTAGGAGGAGAACTCGTAGTCCTTCCCCAGGAAGATGGCGTCCTCCGGGCACGCCTCCTCGCAGTAGCCGCAGAAGATGCAGCGGTACATGTGGATCTTGTACACCTTGGCGTACCGCTCCCCGGGACTGACCCGGTGCTCATCGGTGTTCTCCGCGGCCTCGATGTAGATCGCATCGGCCGGGCAGGCGACGGCGCACAGCTCGCACCCGACGCACCGCTCCAAGCCGTCCTCATCCACCACCAGGAAGTGGCGCCCCCGGTAGCGGGGCGCGAGGGGGATGCGCTCCTCCGGGTAGGGGACCGTGGTCGGCTTCCGGAAGAGGTGCTTGAAGGTGGTGAACATCCCTTTGAGGATCTCGGTGATCATGGGCTCGTATCATACCACGGGCGGGCGGGCGGGCGAAGCGCTTGCGGGCAGACCCCCCCCATGCCATGATGCCCGCGGCCCGCACGGGCAAAGGAGGCGCGGTGCAGCAGTGGGGGCTCCTCACGCTCTTGAGCGTCATCAACCTGCTGAACTACGTGGACCGGCAGATCCTCTTCGCCGTCTTCCCCCAGATCCAGACTGACTTCGCCCTCTCGGATGCCCGGCTCGGCCTCCTGGGCTCCGCCTTCGTGGTCATGTACCTGCTGGCAGCCCCTGCCTTCGGTCCACTGGGGGACCGCTGGCACCGGGGGCGGCTGGCCGCTCTGGGAGTGGCCCTCTGGAGCGCCGCCACGGTGGGGACCGGGCTCGCCAGGTCCTACGGGCAGCTCCTCACCGCCCGCGCGGTGGTGGGGATCGGCGAGGCCTCTTACGGGACCGTGGCCCCCACCCTCATCGCCGATGCCTTCCCGCCGGAGCGGCGCGGGATGATGCTGAGCATCTTTTACATCGCCATCCCGGTGGGGAGCGCGATCGGGTACCTGGTCGGGGGGCTCATCGGGTCGGCCTGGGGCTGGCGGGTCGTCTTTTACGCCGCGGGGCTCCCGGGGTTCCTCCTGGCGGTGGCCGCCTGGGGGCTACGGGAGCCGGCCCGCCCGGCATCGAGTGGGCCCCCCGCCCCGCCCTCCGGAACGGCCGCGGCGTTTCGGACCCTCCTCCGCAACCGGTCCTACGTCCTGAACACCGCGGCGATGGCAGCCATGACCTTTGCCCTGGGCGGGCTGGCTGCGTGGCTCCCCACCTACTTCATCCGGGTGCACGGCCTCTCGCTGGCCGCGGCGAACACCGTCATCGGGGGGATCACCGTGGTGGCCGGCCTCGGGGGGACGCTCCTCGGAGGATGGTGGGGGGACCGTCTCCTCCGGCGGACGCGGAAGGCCTACTTCCTGGTCTCGGGCTGGGGATTGCTCCTCAGCGCTCCGGGCGCGGTCCTGGCCATCGCCGCCAGCGACCCTTGGCTCGCCTTCGGCGCCATCTTCGTCGCCGAGATCCTGGTCTTCCTGAACACCGGGCCGCTCAACGCCCTCATCGTGGCGGTGACACCCCCGGGCATCCGGGCCCGGGCCTTCGGTCTGAACATCTTCGCCATCCACGCCTTCGGCGACGCCCTCTCCCCGGCCCTGCTGGGATGGGCCTCCGACCTGAGCGATCTGTCCACGGCCCTCACCCTCCCGGCCCTCTTCCTTGCGATGGGCGGGCTCCTCTGCCTCTGGGGCGCCCGCGGCCTCGCCGCGGACTTGGCAGCCGCCGCCCCGGATGAATCGGCCCCGGCTACCGCCGGGTCGTGAGGAAGACCCCCAGCAAGACCACGGCGCCACCCGCCAGGTGCCCCGCCCCGAGCGCCTCGCCCAGGAGGAGGGTGGCCAGGAGCACTCCCACGAGCGGGCTCAGGTTCATGAAGATCACCGACCGGCTGGCGCCCACGGCCCGGATGGCGGCGTAGTACCAGACATGGGCCAGCCCGCCCAGCAACGCCTGGAACAGGATGATGGCCCAGGTCAGGGCGGAGGCGTCGAGGATCGGGGCGAGGGGCGCCTCCACGAGGCTGATGGGCACCAGGAGGAGGGCGGCCACGGTGTAGGCATAGGTCGTGGCCACGGCGGGGGAGTAGCGCCGGAGAACCGTCCGGCCGTAAATGGTGTAGGCGGACCAGCCGACCTGCGACACGATGAGGACGAGGTCGCCGGTGTGGAAGGAGCCCTGGAGCAGGCGGCCGGGCACGCCCCCGCTCACGATGAGCAGAACCCCCAGGACCGAGAGGGAGACCCCGGCCCAGTTGGTGGGGCGGAGGGACTCCTTAAGGAAGGCAGCCGAGGCCAGCGCCACCATCACGGGGGCCGACGCCTGGATGAGGGAGGCGTTGATGGCGGTGGTCAGGTGGAGGCCCACGTAGGTGAGGGCGGTTCCCAGGACGTAGCCGCTGAGCGCCAGGAAGAGGAACGGGAGGAGGTCACCGCGGCCGGGCCGGGCAGCCCGGGGGTCGCGGAGAAGAACCATCCAGAGGAATGGCGCTGCCAGGGCAAACCGGAAGGCGACGAAGGTCAGGGGTGAGATCTCGCGCAGGGCCAGCTTGGTCAGGGGAAAGTAGGACCCCCACATCGCGGTGACGAGGATGAGGAGGAGGTAGGCGGCCCGGTCCGGCAGAACCCGTCCAAGTGACGTCTCCCCGTCCATCTCACCTCCCTTCGATTCTGGGGTGCCCCGGCCCGGCGACACTAGCAGGGCCGCGCCGAGCCGGTCAAGGCTGTGGGCCGCACCCGATCGGCCACCGCGGCCGACCCGGGAATCCCCTTGTGCCGCCGTCGCCGGTGGGATATATCCCCGGCCATCCCATCCTGTCACAGTCTCGGAGGCACAAGTGAAGACCCAGGTCCGGGTCTGCATCATCGGCGGCGGCGTCCTGGGCTGCAGCATCGCCTACTACCTGGCCCGGATGGGCTGCCGGGACGTCCTCCTCCTGGAAAAGACGGAGATCGGCGCCGGCTCCACGAGCCAGGCGGCCGGGCTCGTCGGGCGCCTGCGCGCGAGCAGCCTCATGACGAAACTGATGCAGCTCTCCGTCCGGAACCTCAAGGCCCTCCGGGACGAGACCGGGGAGGATCCGGACTTCCACGAGGTGGGGAGCATCCGCATCGCCCTCACGGCGGCCCGGGAGGAGGAACTCCGCCGCCAGGTCGTCTTCGGGAAACAGCACGGCCTCGACATTGACCTCATCGGGCCCGCGGAAGCCCGGCGCCTGGTGCCGGCCCTCGACACCGACGGCATCCGCGTGATGACCTACATCCCGAACGACGGCTTCGTGGATCCCTACCTCCTCACGATGGCCTTTGCCAAGGGCGCCCGGCAGCA
>JAKEHP010000187.1 GCA_022614955.1 Candidatus Methylomirabilota bacterium | reverse complement strand
CAGGCCCCACAGGCCCCGGAACAGAGCGCCTGTTCGAAGGCCCACAGCCCCTCGTCCTGGGTGCGCGCCTGGACCAGCAATACGCGACCCAGCTCGACACCGGCCATCGCCAGCGCCGGGGCATAGGGGAGGTAGGGGGGTGAGAACCAGGCGATCCACCGCCCCCCCCGGCTCAGGTGCGCCAGGGCCGGTAGGAAGAGGCTCAAGGCCCCGATCCCCTGCCGTTCCTCCAGGACCTCCGTCAACGCCCCGAGCGGCCACCCGCCCCCGGGGAGTGCGGCATCGAGGGCCGAGAAACCGGTGGGGATGGCGGTGGGCCCCGGCGAGACGGGCCGCCCGCCGCGCCAGAGGCCGCGACTTGCAAAGCCGCTCACGAGTGCCCCTCATCAGGCGCGGCCGCTAAGACGGGCCTGCGCCGGCAGATGCTCCCGCAACACCCCCACCCCTATCCCCTCGATGACCAGGGGTTGCCGCCGCAGATCGACCTCGATGGGCGCGAACTCGGGGTTCTCGGGGAACAGCCGCACTCGATAGCCGCGGCGGCGGAAGCGCTTGACGGTGACCTCGTCTTCGAGACGCGCCACCACGATCTGGCCGCTCGCGGCCTCGGGCGTGACGTGCACAGCCAGGAGATCGCCGTTCAGGATCCCGGCATCGCGCATGCTCATCCCCCGCACCCGCAGGAGATAATCGGCATGGGGCTGGAACAGCTCGGGGTCCACGTCATGGTAGGCCTCGATGTGCTCTTCGGCCAGGATGGGGTTGCCGGCGGCCACCCGGCCCACCACCGGCAGTCCGGATGGCCGATCCACCAACAATCGGATCCCGCGCGAGGCGCCGGGCAGGAGCGCGATCGCCCCCTTGCGGGCCAGTGCCCTCAGGTGGTCCTCGGCGGCGTTCGGCGATCGGAAACCGAATTTATCGGCGATCTCCGCGCGCGTCGGCGGGAACCCCTGGGTGTCGATGAACCTCTGGATCACCTTGAGGATCTGGTTCTGGCGGACGGTCAGTGTATCCATGGCGTTCCAGTCTGTACGGATCTACAGCCTATTGTAGGGCATACCGGCGCCGATGCAAGAGCGGCCCCCCATCCGCCCCCATCCCCCGTCCACCGGCTGTGCCCGAACCCGGCGCGTGCCCGAAAGGGGCCCCCCACCCCTCAAGGCCCTCGCGAGATCTCCTCGCGCAGCGACAGGAACCCGCTCACCCCCAGTATCTCTTTGATCTCACCAAACTCCACCATCTGGTCCGCGAGCGCGCGGGTGTGTCCGTCGCGCTTGAAGACCTGCGCCATCT
>JAKEHP010000186.1 GCA_022614955.1 Candidatus Methylomirabilota bacterium | reverse complement strand
GCTTCCAGAGCGCGAAGTCCAGCGGGTCCGCCTTCCGCTCGTCCGCCTCGACCCGGGCCCCGGCCCGCAGGTCATCGAGGTTCCGGTGGGAGAGACAGCCATACCCCGGGTACGCCCGGACGCGGAAGTAGACGTCCCCCTCCACCACGTAGGCCAGTCCCCGCGCCAGGAGGCGCTCGATCAGGGCCACCATGGCGGGGATGTGTGCGGTGGCCCGCGGCTCGACATCTGCCGGCGGCAGCTCAAACCGGGCCATGTCCGTCTGGAACTCCCGGACATAGCGGTCGGCCACGGTGTCCCAGGTCGTCCCGGCCTCCTGGGCCTTCCGGATGATCTTGTCGTCCACGTCGGTAAAGTTGCGGACCATCCGCACCCCGTATCCCCGGAAGCGCAGGTAGCGGCGGAGGACCTCGAAGGTGAGGAGGGAGCGGGCGTGACCCAGGTGGCAGAGGTCGTAGACCGTGACGCCGCAGACGTACATCCGGACCTCGCCGGCCGTGAGCGGGGTGATCTCCTCCTTGCGCTGGGTGAGGGTGCTGTAGAGGCGCAGGGGCATCCGGATCCCCTCAGGGCAGATCCGCCGGGTCAGCCAGCGCCGCCACGGCGATGCAGGCAATCCCCTCCCCGGCCCCGATCCAGCCCATCCCCTTCGCCGTCGTGGCCTTCACGCTGACCCGGTCCATCCCCACCTCCAGGACCCCGGCCAGGTTGGCCACCATCCCCGGCAGGTGGGGCGCCAGGCGAGGGGCCTCGGCAAGGAGCGTCGCATCCACGTTCAGGACCCGGTACCCCCGCGCCTTCAGTGTCCCCCAGGCCTCCTGGAGGAGGACGAGGCTGCTCGCCCCGGCCCGCGCCGGGTCGTCCACGCCGAAGCGGCGGCCGATGTCTCCCCCCGCCGCGGCACCCAGGAGTGCGTCAATCAGGGCGTGGCAGAGGGCGTCGGCATCCGAGTGCCCCTCCAGACCCTGGGGAAAGGGGACCGTCACGCCGCCCAGGACGAGGGGCCGGCCCGGGACCAGGCGGTGCACGTCCCAGCCCACCCCCACCCGCATCACCCCTCCCCCTGCGCCGCCAGGAGACGGGCCGCCACCTCCAGGTCGGCCGGATGGGTCACCTTGATGTTCTCGGCGCTCCCCGGCACAAGCGTGACCGGCCGCCCCAGCCGCTCCACGAGCGCCGCATCGTCCGTCCCCACGAAGCCGTCCGCGGCCGCCGCGGCGTGGGCCTCCAGGAGCAGGGCCCGGGCGAAGGCCTGGGGGGTCTGGGCAATCCAGAGGGTCTCGCGGGGAAGTGTTCGCAGGACCCGGCCGTCCGCCCCCGCTTCCTTGACCGTTTCCGTCGCCGGTATGGCGGCCACCGCGGCTCCGTCCCGGGCAGCGGCCTCCACCGTGGCCTGGACGACGCTGACCGGCACGCAGGGGCGGGCGGCATCGTGCACCAGCACCAGGTCGGTGCCGGACGGCAGGGCCTGGAGGCCCGCCCAGACCGACGCCTGCCGCACGGGACCGCCGGGGACGATCCGGGCCACCACCGGTACCCGGTACGCAGCCACCACGCTCTGGGCGCAGGCTTCCTCGGTCCCGGGCGGGACCACCAGGATGTAGGCGTCAATGACCTGGGAGCGGGCGAGGCGGAGGAGGGTGCGGGCCAGGAGGGGAATCCCCCCCAGGGGGAGAAACGGCTTGGGCACCGTTCGCCCCATCCGGACGCCCGCCCCGGCGGCGGGGATCACGGCCGTCACATGCATCGGCGCTGGGGGCTCAGGCCGCCTCCGCTTCCTCCTTCAGCCGGGAGAAGATCATGCGGCCCGCCGTGGTCTGCAGGACCGACGTGACGCAGACATCAATGGTCTGGCCGATGTGGCGCCGGCCGTTGTCAATCACCACCATGGTGCCGTCGTCCAGATAGGCGATGCCCTGGTTGTACTCCTTTCCCTCCTTCAGGACGTAGACCCGCATGTCCTCGCCGGGCAGGACCACAGGCTTGAGGGCATTCGTCAGCTCATTGATATTCAGCACGCTGACACCGTGCAGCTCGCAGACCTTGTTCAGGTTAAAGTCGTTGGTCACGACCTTGGCATTGAGGGTCTTGGCCAGGGCCACCAGCTTGGCGTCCACCTCCCGGATCTCGGGGAAGTCCATGTCGTGGAGCTTCACCTGGACCTCGGCATCCTTCTGCATCTTCTGGAGAATATCCAGGCCGCGCCGGCCGCGGTTCCGCTTCAACGGGTCGGAGGAATCCGCGATATGCTGGAGCTCCCGGAGGACAAACTGGGGGACGACCAGCGTCCCTTCGATGAATCCAGTCTCGCAGATGTCGGCGATGCGCCCGTCAATGATGACGGAGGTGTCGAGGATCTTGTAGGACTCCGCCCTGGGCTGGTCCTTCAGGGCCCGCAGGAAGGCGAGGAGGTCAACCGCCTGGGCCTTCTCCACCGCCAGCGTCGCCCCCACGTAGATGCAGAGGAGGACCAGCAGCGTCTGCACGCTGGAGGCGACGGGGAGGGGCAGAGCGGCCAGTGGACCGCCCAGCGCGGCCAAGAGGAGCAGAGCAACAATGAGGCCGAGGATGAACCCGAGGAAACCGCTGACGATGGCCCGGGGCGCCGCCTTCCGCAGGCCCACCTGCAGGAGGAGGGAGGCTCCACCGAAGGCCAGGCCCAGCACGATCCCCTTCCACGGGTCCGCCTCCCCCCGCCCCATCAGGAGGCCAGAGGCCAGGCCGACCGCGCCGCAGAGGACCACGTAGACCGCGCGCAGCACCAGCTCGTTCATCCCGCCCGACCTTCTTCCGTCGGGGACGGCGCCACCACCCCCTCGACGTCCATCATGCGGTGGTGATGGTGCGATCAACCATCCGGCCTGCCTCCCCCTCGTCGATCCCCGCCGCGTGGGAGATCTCGCTGACCAGGAGCTGCCGGACGGTCTCGAGCATCTTTTTCTCGCCGAAGGAGAGGTTGCGGTCCTTCTGGAGGAGGACCAGCTTGCGGAGGACCAGGGCAACCTCGTAGAGGGACCCGGACTTGATCCGTTCCTGGTTGTCCTTGTACCGCCGGTTCCAGTTCGGGCAGATGTCCAGGTCGTTCCGGCGGAGGATGGCCATGACCTTGGGGACCTCGGTCCGGCGGATGACCTCCCGCAGACGGACCTGCTGGGCCTTCTGGGTCGGGACCATCACCCGCATACCGTTGCCGAGGATGCGGAGGATATAGAAGGCCTGCCGCTGCTCGCCGGAGACCACCTTCTCCTCGATGGCCTCCACCCGGGCGACGCCGTGGGTGGGATAGACGACCTTCTTGCCGATGGAGAAGAGCAGGGGCATGCGGGGCGCCCTCCGTCCCAAGAGCGTAACAGAGCGTCCCGGGGCAGTCAAAGAGTTATTTCCCCGGGAAGAGGGTCTCCGGCAGGGCCGCGACGCGCCGGAGGCCTTCCAGCGCGAGTCCCGACGGTGCCACCGCCCCGGCGTCTGCGGCGGGCAGCAGGGCGCGGGTGAAGCCGAGGCGGGCCGCCTCGCCCAGGCGACGCGGGACCTGGCGAACGGACCGGACCTCCCCCGCCAGGCCCACCTCCCCGCAGCAGACCAGGCGCGGGTCCACAGGGCGGTTGCGCGCGCTGCTGAGGACCGCGGCGACGATGGCCAGGTCGGCGGCCGGCTCCGTCACCCGAAGGCCGCCGGCCACGTTCACGTACACATCGGACGGGCCCAGGACGAGACCCACGTGCCGCTCGAGGACCGCCAGGAGGAGGGCGAGGCGCTCCCGGTCCACCCCCCCCGCTACCCGTCGCGCCGCGCCGAGGCCCGCCGGGGCCACCAGCGCCTGGACCTCCAGGAGCATGGGGCGGTTCCCCTCCAGCGCGGCCAGCACCGCCGAGCCCGGGGCGTGCTCCGGTCGCTCGCGGAGGAGCCGGGCGGAGGGGTTGCCCACCTCCACCAGGCCCGCCTCCGTCATCTCGAAGAGTCCCACCTCTTCGGTGGAGCCGAAGCGGTGCTTGAGGACCCGCAGGACCCGGTACGGCTGGGTCTGCTCCCCCTCGAAGCTGCAGACCGTGTCCACCAGGTGCTCCAGGGACTTCGGCCCGGCCAGGGTGCCATCCTTTGTGACATGGCCGATGAGCAGGACGCTCATCCCAGTCTGCTTGGCGGCCCGTTGCAGCGCCGTGGCCGCTTCACGGACCTGGCTGATGGTCCCGGGCCCCGACTGGAGCCCATCCGCGGTGACCGCCTGGACGGAATCCAGAATGAGGAGGTGTGGGCGGGTCGCCTCGGCCTGGCCCAGGATCGCCTCCAGGCGGGTCTCGGGCAGGAGGCGGAGCCCCTCGGCGAGCGCGGTGAGCCGCTCCGCCCTCCTCCGGATCTGCCCAGCCGACTCCTCGCCCGAGACATAGAGGACCTGCCGCCCGCTCCGCGCCGCGGCGGCCGCCGCCTGCAGCAGGAGGGTGGACTTCCCGATCCCCGGCTCACCCCCCAGCAGGAGGACCGACCCCGGGACCAGGCCACCCCCCAGCGCGCGGTCCAGCTCCGCGAGGCCAAGGGGGGTGCAGAGCGCGCCGTCGGCCGGGATGGCGGTGATCGGGAGCGGTGCCGTGCCCACTTGCGCTGGCGCCGCACCGCCACCGCGGGCCGCCGCCCGCTGCTCCAGCAGGCTGCCCCAGGTGCCGCAGTCGGGGCACTTCCCCATCCAGCGCGCAGTCTGGTAGCCGCACTGCTGGCAGACAAACGCAGTCCGATCCCTGCTCATCCGAACGGGCCTTCCCGCGGCCGAAACCGACGGGCCGCCTGCTCACCGGCCGCCGCCCAGGGCTGCGTCGCGGCTCACCCCGGGCGGGCGGCAGCAGGAGGCCGGCCCGAGGCATAGGCCCGGGTAGGTTGATGACCGCCGCTGACTAAGAACGACGTGAGCGACTGTCTTGGATGTCAAGGGGTTTCTCACGCCGGTCACGCATGGGTCGGGTTCCATCGGGTCTGATGTTTGAGCATCGCATTGAGG
>JAKEHP010000185.1 GCA_022614955.1 Candidatus Methylomirabilota bacterium | reverse complement strand
CCACCCCCGCCCCCCTGCCCCTCTCCTCATCCTCCTTATACGCCCGATCCATCTCCCGCGGGGCGCGAAAATTTCGCGCCGGGACGGGTCCCGGTGTATCATACGGGGCGGAACGCGGGAAGGTCCTCCGGGGGGACGGGGACTGTGAGCCTGCCGGCCAGCGTGACCATCGTAGAGGTGGGGCCGCGGGACGGCCTGCAGAACCTGCGGCAGGTGCTCCCCACCGCCGACAAGGTCCGCTACATCGGGCTCCTGGCGGCGAGCGGCCTCACGGCGATCGAGGTCACCTCCTTCGTGAGCCCGAAGGCGGTCCCCCAGCTCGCCGACGCTGCCGAGACGGTCGCGGGCATCCGCGATCTCCCGATCACGCCGATCGCCCTGGTCGCCAACCTGAAGGGGGCCAGAAACGCCGTGGCCGCCGGCGTCCGGCGCCTCAACTTCGTCCTGTCGGTCAGCACCTCCCACCACCGGAGCAACGTGAACAGAACCCGGGAGGAGTCGCTGGCGGAGCTTGCCGAGATCGTGGATCTGGCAGAGAAGATCCCGGGCTTTCGGGTCCGGGCCAGCCTGGCCACTGCCTTCGGGTGCCCCTTCGAGGGGCAGGTCCCGATCGCCGAGGTCCTGCGCTGGGTGGGGGCGGTGGCGACCCTGGGAATCACCGAGGTGACGCTCGCCGACACCGTGGGCTTCGGCAACCCGGAGCTCGTCCGGCAGGTCCTCCTGGCCTGCCGGGACCGGTTCCCGGGCATCACCTGCGGCGTGCACTTCCACGATACGCGGGGCCTGGGCATCGCCAACGCCCTCATGGGAATGCAGTGCGGGGTCACGGTCCTGGACGCCGCCGCCGGGGGGCTGGGCGGCTGCCCGTTCGCCCCCGGCGCCACCGGCAACATCGCGACGGAGGACCTGATCTTCCTCTGCGAGGAGATGGACGTCAAGACGGGCGTGGACCTGGCGCGCCTCTGTGAGGCGTCCCGGTTCCTTCAGAGTACCCTTCCCGGCGTGGATCTCCCGAGCCGGGTCTTTCGGGCCGGCCCGCCCAAGCCGCGCGGGCCGATCTCCGAGTGAGGCGAGGCATGGGAGCCTGGTTGAAGCGTGCCCTCCCCCTGATCTTGGGGCTCCTCTACGTCCTGAGCCCCTTTGATCTCATCCCGGATGTCCTGATTGGGCCGGGGTGGCTCGATGACCTGGCGGTCCTCGCCCTCCTGGGCTACTTCCTGTGGCGCCTCCAGGGGCGCGCGGCGGCGGTGCGCCGGGGCAGCGGGGCTGCCGGGGAAGGGGAGCCGGGGCCCCGTGCTGAGGGGACACGGCAGCCTGAGGAGGATCCCTACGCCGTCCTCGGGCTCGAGCCGGGCGCGTCCCGGGAGGAGGTGAAGGCGGCGTATCGGCGGCTGGTTGCCCAGTACCACCCGGACAAGGTCACCCACCTCGGAAAGGAGTTCCAGGACCTGGCTCACCGGCGCCTCCTCCAGATTCAGCGGGCCTACCAGCATCTGACCGGCCGCACCCGCCGCTTCTGGCGCCGCGGGACTTGACCGGCCGCGCGGCCTCAGCCGATCCGGGACCTTCATCGCCGGACTCCGGCCCCGTCCACCGACCCGCCGCCCCCCGCCGCGGCGGGCCTTTTCATTTGTCAGGGCCGGCAACGATTTGCTACTTTCATCGGGTGGCCCTCGCCGGGTGCCCGGGGCTCGCGGGGGGAAGGGAGAGGGATGGCGTCGGCGGAGCAGATGCTGGAGACGATCGGCCGCTGGGCCGACGAGGCGGCGTCAGCAAACGAGGAGGCTCTCCTCGCTGGCCTGCAGCGGATCCTGGTCGCCTACATGCGGCAGCACGAGTCCACCTACGTCTGGGGCCGGATGGGCGAGGCTTATGTGAAGGCCCAGGCGGAGGTGGGGGACGAATACCCGGAAGAGGAGCTGGGGGTCTCGACCTAGGAGCGAGCGTGGCGCGGGTGCAAGTCCTGTACTGGCGGGAGATCCCGTCCCTGGTCAAGGCGATGGGGCCGGGAGGAGAGGCCGTCATCCGCCTCCCCCAGCGCTTCCAGGACGCCATTGATGACCTCGCGATGGCCTCCGGGGCCAGCGACGAGGATACCTACCTCGATGGCTGGCGCTGGGGGCAGGCCGAGGAGCGCCACGGCAGCCCGCAGGAGGTGGCGGCGGCCGTGGCGCAGGAGCTGCAGGCCGCCCACCGGAACCTCGGCGTCCCCGATGCCTTTGGATCGGCCTGATGGAACGCCTCGAGCGCTTCGAGATCGCCCAGGACCCGTTGCCGCGGGAGGCGGCCCGCCTGGCCCGCGGCGCGCTCCGCCGGGAGCGCCTTCGGGTCTGGGCGTCCGGTCTGCACTTCCTGCTGCTGGCAGCCTGGGCGGGGGCCATGGCCTTCTTCGCCTTCGCCGTAGCGCCCGCCGCCTTCGCCGTCTTGCCCAGCCGGCACCTGGCGGGGGAGCTGGTGACCCGGATCGTGAGCACCCTGGATGTCGCGGGGATCCTGGCGGCCGCCCTCATCCTGGTGACGGCCTTGCTCAGCCGGCCCGCCACCTCATGGCGGCGGCCGGCCGGCGCCCTCAGCCTGACCCTCTACGCCCTCCTCCTCCTGGCCCCAGCGGTCTCGCGCGGCCTCATCTCCCCGCGCCTCCTGGCCACGCGGCAGACCATGGGCCGGCCCATTGAGGTGCTGGCGGAGGGTGACCCGCTGCGGGTCGCGTTCAACCAGCTCCACCAGGTGTCGGTCGGGCTCCTGGTCGTGGCGCTCGTGGCGGCGGTGGTGGCCTTTGGCCTGGGGTGGCGGGAGGCTCGGCGGCGGGGGCGCTAGAGGATGGAGGAAGGGTGAGCGGAGCTCCGGCGGCTAGGCTGGAGAAGACCGCGGTCAACTATCGGCCGGCGCGGAAGGAGCGGCGGTGCGGGACCTGCGTCTCGTTCCGGCCGGAGGACATGGCCTGCGAGCTGGTAGCCGGCGAGATCCACCCGGCCATGGTGTGTGACCGGTGGGTGCCGCTGAAGCGGTCCCACCCGGTAAGGGCGTGAGTGTGGCTCCCATCCACCACCTGCGGGGCCACTGGTCGTTCATTGTCCTGGGGGTCCTGGCCCTGCTGGGCCTGGTCTGGGCCTTCGGCCTCTTCTGAACCCGGGTAACGGCTCGATGCCCACGCGACACGCCCAGATCCGGACGGTCCTCTGGCAGGTCCTGCTGTTGAACTGGCTGGTGGCCTTCGCCAAGGTGGGCTACGGCATCACCACCGGTGCCCTCAGCATGACCGCTGATGGCGTCCACTCCCTGCTGGACGGGGCGTCGAACATTATTGGGCTGGTGGCCACCGGGGTGGCCAAGCGTCCCCCGGACGGGACGCACCCCTACGGCCACCGCAAATTCGAGGCGCTGGCCGCCCTGGCCATCGCCGTCCTCCTGATCCTGGCGGCCTACGAAGTCGCCAAGGCGGCGGTCAGCCGGCTCCTCTGGCCGACGGCACCGATCGTGACCGCTCTCTCCTTCGGGATCATGCTCGCCGGAATGGGGGTGAACGTTCTGGTCACCCGGTACGAGACGCGGCGGGGACGGGAGCTGCGAAGCCAGATCCTCCTGGCCGACGCCCTGCACACCCGCGTGGACATCTACGCCTCGGCCGCTGTCCTGGTATCCCTGGGCGCGGCGCGCCTTGGCTACCCGGTGGTGGACGCGGTGGCGGCCCTCCTCTTGGTGGGCCTCATCCTCCGGGCGATCTGGGGGATCGCCGGGGAGAACCTGGACACCCTGGCGGACGCCGCCCGCATTTCCCCGGAGCAGATCGAGACGCTGGTGCAGGACATCCCGGGCGTCCGGGGGTGCCACAAGGTCCGGACCCGGGGACTGGAGGACGACATCTACGTGGACATGCACATCCAGGTGGATCCCGCCCTCCCGATCGAGGCGGCCCACCAGCTCTCCCACCGCGTGAAGGAGCGGATCCTGGACCGGGTCCCCACCGTGGTAGACGTGGTGGTCCATACGGAGCCGGACCGGGGTCCGGCGGCCTCTTGAGGCAGCCATCTACCAGTACCTGAGCAAGGACGAGATCCTGCGCCGCCTCAGCAGCATGGAGGATCGGGAGTACAAGTACATCTTCGAGCGGGAGCGCGACATTATCGTCAAGAGCCCCGAGGAGCTGAAGCGCCGGGCCATCAAGCTGGCCGATGACGATACCTACGCCAACTGGGATGAGTTTTGGGAGGCGGTCCTGCATGGCTAGGGCGCGGCCGGGAAGCAGGGGCGGAGGCATGGAGCGGCTGCGGGGCAAGGTCGCGGTGGTGACCGGCGGGACGCGGGGGATCGGCTATGCCATTGTGGACGCTCTCCTGAGCGAGGGGGCGGCGGTCTGCCTCTGTGCCCGGACGGCCGCCGACGTGAAACGCGCCGTGGCCGGTCTTCAAGAGGCCCCGGGCGGGAAGGTGATGGGCCTCCCCTGCGATGTCCGGGCGTACGGGCAGGTGGAGCGCCTGGTGGCGAAAGCCTTAGAGACCTTCGGGGGCCTGGATATCCTGGTCAACAACGCCGGCGCGGGGGGGCGGGCGCCCCTGACCGAGATGTCCCTGGAGATGTGGAACGAGATCCTGGGGACCAACCTCACCGGGGTCTTCCACTGCTGCCGGGCGGCGATCCCGGCCATGCGGCGGCGGGGCGGCGGGTACATCGTGAACATCGGGAGCCTGGCCGGGAAGAACGCTTTCCCCGAGGCTACGGCCTACAACGCGTCCAAGTTCGGCCTGGTCGGGCTCAGCGAGGCGCTGATGCAGGAGGTCCGCTACGACGGGATCCGCGTCTCCTACGTCATGCCCGGGAGTGTCCACACCAGCTTCACCGGGCACGCGGTCGGTCCCGAGGCGGCCTGGAAGCTCGCGCCGGAGGACGTGGCCGCCGTCGTAGTGGACCTGGTCACCTCCGACCCGCGGGCGCTGGCCAGCCGTGTCGAGATCCGCCCGTCCCGTCCCCCGCGGAAGGGCTGACGGGCGGCCCTGGCCTTTTTTCTCTCACGAGGAGGTTCTCATGCGGTTGTCATTTCTCGTCCTGTGCGCGGGCGTCCTGGTTCTGCTGGTGGCGGGGGGGTTCGCCCTCCCGGGTGCGGCCTCGGCGGCCCGCCTGGGGGATCCCGCCAGCGTCGCTGCTCCGACCCGGTTCACGCTGGGGGTGGAGTACGAGTTCATCGAGCGGGATGTGGAGTTCGACTCGCCTATCGCGCCCGGGAACGAGGCCGAGCTGGAGAGCCAGCGGATCTTTGTCCGGGGGGCCTACGGGCTCGTTCCCAACCTGGAGGTGTTCGTCCGCCTGGGCGGAGCCGAGGCGGAGACCGACACCCCCAGCGTGAATGGCGACTTCGGCCTGGCCTTCGGTGGGGGGGTCAAGGGGGTCATCTACCGGGGTCCCAACTGGGCGTTGGGCGCCGTCGGCCAGTTCCTCTACTACAAGTCGGAGAACGGGGGCGAAATAGAGGTCCTGGAGTTCGACCTGGCCGCCGGCGCCTCGTTTGCCCTGGGGCCGGTCACGCCCTACGCCGGCCTCGTTCTCCAGTTGACACAGGGGGAGCTGACCAGCCCGGCGGGGTCGAGCGACTTCGACCAGGACAACCTCATCGGCGTCTTCTTCGGGATGAACTACGTCCCCCAGCCCAACATCTCCCTCGGCATCGAGGCCCATCTCATCCACGAGACCGCGGTTTCGCTGGTCCTGGAGGCGCGCTTCTAGGGAGACGCCACGGCCCGGGAGCGGACCTCCCGGGCCGTGGTTTTTTGCGGGGACGCCCTACTGCCGGATTGCGGCCTCCACCTGTTTCTGCACCGTCTCCATCGCCTGCGCTGGCGTCACCTTCCCGTCCACGGCGTCGTCCAACTGCCGGATCAGGATCTCCCGGATCTTCTGGAAGTTGGGGGCCATCATCTTGCCGCTGGCGTACTGGAGCTGGTCGCGGGCCACCAGGTACTGGGGGTTCTTGGTCACGTACTCCACCATGGCCGGCACCTGGTAGGCGGACCTGCGCGTGGCCACATAGCCAGAGGCCTGGCTCCAGAGCGCGGCGTTCTCCGGCGTGGTTATCCAGGCGATGTACTTCCACGCGGCGTCCTGCCGCTCCTTCGGGATCCGCTTGGCGATGTGGAAGTTCCCGCCCCCCACCTCCGCTCCGAACCCCTTGCCCGCGGGCATGAAGGCCACGCCGAAGTCGAATTTGGCCGAGTTCTTCAGGAAGGTCAGGATCCCGGTCGAGTGGTAGAGCATCGCAGTCCGCCCGGCCACGAAGTCCGGGGGCGTCGAGGCCCAGGTGCTGTGGGGCGGTCCGACCTTCTCCTTGTGCATCAGGTCCACCCAGAACTCCAGGGCCCCGACCGCCTCCTTGGAAGCGAAGTTCAAGCGCTTCGAGTCCTGGCTGATGAGCCACCCACCGTTCTGGCGGACGAAGGCCTCAAAGAGCCAGTCGTTCCAGCCTCCCGACACCGTCACCCCCCAGCGCTGGACCTCTCCCCTGGCGTCCCGGACCGTGAGCTTCCGCGCGGTCTCCTTCAACTCGGGCCAGGTCCGGGGGGGCCGTTCGGGATCCAGGCCGGCCTGCTTGAAGACCTCCTTGTTCCAGTAGAAGACAGGCGTGCTCCGCTGGAAGGGGACGCCCCAGATCTTCCCGCCCACCAGGCTGTTCTCCAGGAAGGGGGCATAGAAGTCCTCCCAGTATTTCCCCCCCTCGGCGGCCTTCACATAGTTGTCCAGGGGGGTGATGGCGTCCATGGCCAGCAGCGTCGGCAGCTCCGAGATCTCCACGATGAAGACGTCGGGCGGGTTGCCAGCCATGACCGCCGTCTGCACCTTCTGCATCGTCGGATTGTAGTCGCCGGAATAGACCGGGACGACCTCGATGTCCGGGTGCTCCTTGTTGAACTTGTCGGTCATCTCCCCGATGACCCGGGCGAGCGGCCCCGCGACCCCCACCGGGTAGTAGAAGGTGATCCGGGTCAGCTTGGCCGCCTCCGCGGCCGCGCCGAGGCCCAGGACCACCGCGAGGGCCAGGACGGCCACCGCTCTGTACCGCATCCACCGCGCGTGCATCGTTTCCTCCTTCTCCCGGGATGCCCCGGGCGCCCCCGTCAGGGGCCCGTCGGTGAAGACCGCCCTCCGGGCGAGGCGGAACTCCCCCTCGCCTGGCCGCGCCTATCAGGCGTCTTGGGCGGCCTGCAGACTTATGAGCCGGGCGTCTCCCAGACGCCAGCCCATGTCATGCCACCCTGCCCCCTGTTTCCCCCACCCTTTCGCCATTCACTCAGAAGGCCAACAGGAACTCCAGAAGAGGAATGCAAAGGATCCGTTTCGATTGGTTCCACGCGAAGAGGTCGCGCGTAACGATTATGCCATGAGGCGCGCGGTAACGGCTGAGGAAGGCCTGGACTCCTTTTGTATCCTCCGGGTCGATTCTTTTTCGAAACTTCACCTCGATGGGAAGCGGGGTGCCGTCGATTCGCTCCGCCACGAAATCTACCTCCACGGGGGGTGACTTCCGGTCACCGGGCTTCTCGTAGTCCCTCCAGAAGTGAACCTGCAGGTTGACGTCGCGGATGACGGACTGTACCAGGGTCTCCACGAGCGGCCCCAACACCACGGGGTCGGACTCCCAGAGGGACGGTGCGCCGCGGAAAATGGCGTTGCGGACCCCAAGATCCGAGAGTGCGATCTTTGCTGGCACCCTTGCTGAGCGTCTCTTGACGAGCGGATACCTGCGGAACTCCCGGATGAGCAGAGCATCCGCCAGGTAGTGCAAGTATCTTCCCACCGTGGGCTGGGTCGTCCGAAAGCCGGCGTCGTTTGCCTCCTGCGTCAGGAAGGGCTGGGAGACCACTTTGCCGGAGTGCCGAGCCACCGACAAATAGAGGTGCCGAAGGAGACGCGGGTCCTGAGCGGGGAAGAGGTCGGGTATGTCGGCGCCTAGGACGTTCTCGAAAACCGTTTGGACGAGGTAGTCTGCCCAACGGTCGTCCTCCACTTCCCCCGAGTGAAGGCGTGGATACCCCCCCCGATTGAAATAGCGCTCAAGCTGGCGTCTCAGAGTCAGTTTCTGTTGCGGCTTCAACTCGTTGATCGCTTCGGCGACCTTACGGAACTCCCGCTCGAAGGCCGCACTGAAGCGCAAGGGGGAAGGGAGTGCCTCCGCGAGTTTCGGCCTCCAGGCTTCAACCACTTCCCGGAAAAGGAAGGGGGGAATTTCAGTGGAGAATACCCTGCCAGCGAGACTCTCTCTTCCCCCGCGGGCCACGAGGACGCTCGAGGATCCGGTCAGGACGAGGCGAACAGGGAAGGTGTCGCCGAGGTGTTTGACCTCCTCGTCCCACCTCCGGAGCTTATGGATCTCATCCAAGAAGATGTACGGCTCGGCCCCGGAGCCCAGCTTGCGTTGCATGATGGCGTCGGCGAACCAGTGCACAATCGCCCGCAGCCCTCCGGGGCATTCCCGGAGAACCTCGAGGTCGAAGCGGATGAAGAGGATATCGTGTGAGGGCACGGACCCATGCAGGAGGTCCTGGATGATCTGTCGGATCCCGGTCGTCTTGCCAACCTGTCGGGGACCCCGGATTACCTCGATGAGTTTGCCGCGGGACCTGAGGCGGCCTTCAATTTCCTGGATAGCCCGGCGGCGGTACGGAGGCGGGGCCGGTCGCACCAGCTCCGGATCGGCCCACCAAGGGTTCAGGTCTCTGAGGACGCCAATGACCTCTTCTGGGATCACCGCGAACCCCCTTAGAACAACCTATAAATCTATTTATAACTTGTACCATGACTGAATCCGACTGGTCAATTGGGGAAAGGCTGTGAACGAGTTACCGGAAAAGCTCGTACCCATAACACTCGCGGAAGTGGCCGGAAGACGGGCCTGGATCAGATTTCCGCGGGAACTGCCTTTATCCCTTCAGGCCGCTCAGCATGAACGACTCGATGAACTTCCGCTGGAAGAGGAGGAAGATGACCATGAGGGGCGCCGTGACGTAGGCCGTGGCGGCCATGAGCAGCGTCCAGTCGGCGCCGCTCTCCTGCTGCACGAACATCCCGAGGCCGATGGTAAGGGTCCGGACATCGGGCGTGTCGGTCACGATGAGGGGCCACAGGTAGTCGTTCCAGTGGCTGACGAGGGAGATGAGGCCAAAGGCCACGAGCGTCGGCTTGGCCAGCGGGATCAGCACGTGCCAGAGGAACCGGAGCCCTCCGCACCCGTCTATGACCGCCGCGTCCTCCAGATCCCTGGGGATCTGCTTGAAGGCCTGGCGGAGGAGGAAGGTCCCGTAGCCGCTGGCGAAGAAGGGGAGCATCATGGCCAGCCGGGTGTTCAGCAGATCCAGCGCGCGCAGGGTCAGGAAGTTGGGGACGAAGGTGGCGTGGATGGGGATCATCATCTGGAGGAGGAACAGGAAGAAGAGCACCGTGTCCCCCCGGAATCGGCGCCGGGCAAAGACGTAGGCGGCCAGCGTGATGGTGACGAGCTGGACCGCCAGGATGCCGGTCACTACGATGAGGGTGTTCACCAGGAAGAGGCCGAACGGGGCCATGCCGAAGACGTCCAGGTAGTTCTGCAGGCGGAGAGGCCAGGGGAGCCACTCCGGCGTCGGGGTGAAGACGGCAGTCCGCTCCTTCAGGGAGGTGGAGAGGAGCCACAGGTAGGGGGTGAGGGTCACCCCCGCCACGGCCAGGAGGGCGAGGTGGGTCAGGAGCCGCTCGCGGCGCCTATTCCGCTGCATAGTAGACCCGCCGCCCGAGCGTCTGGTACAGGAGCGCCACCGAGGCCAGGAGGAGCGCCACGAAGGTCACCGTGAGGGTCGAGCCCATCCCCAGGTCCCAGAAGCGGAAGGCGTGCTGGTAGATATAGAAGATGAGCACATTGGTCTGGTCGGCCGGCCCCCCCTGGGTCATGACGTACACCTGGTCGAAGACCTGGAACGAAGAGATAATCGAGACCAGGAAGACGAACAGGGTCGCCGGGGCCAGGAGCGGGAAGGTGATGAAGCGGAACTGGTGCCAGGCCCCGGCCCCCTCCAGCCCCGCCGCCTCGTAGAGCTCCCCCGGGATGTTCTGCAGGCCCGCCAGGAAGATGAGCATGAAGTAGCCGAAGTGCTTCCAGATGCTCATCAGGATGATGGCCGGCAGCGCCCAGTGCCGATCGTAGAGCCACTCGATCTTCCCCACCCCCAAGAACCCCAGATAGTAGTTCACCAGGCCGATGCCCGGGTTGAACAGCCACACCCAGAGCATGCCGGCCGCCACCATCGGGATCATGGTGGGGTGGAAGAGCGCCACCCGGTAGAACCCCTTTCCACGCAATCCGCGAGCATTGACCAGCAGGGCCAGGAGGAGGGCCAACGCCATCGTCACCGGGATGGTGCCGAGGGCGTAGAAAAGGTTGTTGCGCATGACCAGCCAGAAGAGGGGATCTCCGAGCATCTGGAGGTAGTTCTTGAGCCCCACGAAAACCGGTCGGGGGGTCAGGACGTTCCATCGGAAGAGGCTCAGGGTAAAGGCCACCAGGAGGGGCCCGTAGGTGAAGACGGTTAGGAAGATCAGGGAGGGAAGGAGGTAGCCATAGGTCGAGAGGCCCCGCAGCCGGGCCGCCGGGCGCAGGGCGGCTGCTGCCGCGACCCGGGGACGGGTGAGCGGGGCAGCCTCGGCGAGGGCGGGGTCGGGGTTCGACCGGGGCATGGGGTGCCTGTCTATCGCCCGGGGCCCGGCGGGGGAGCCCGCCCCGCCTGGGGTGACGGCGGCATTCTATGGACCGGTGAAGAAACCTGTCAAGGGAATCCACCGGGAATTAAATACCGGCCCCCTTCAGGCGTCTAAGGGGACAGAAGCCACCGAGGAAAGGAGGGATGACCCATGCGGAAGTTGTACATCGTCGCCGTTTGCGCCCTTGTTCTTTTGGCCGCCCGGCCCGCCGCCGCGGAGTTTATCTCATTCGGGTGGGCCCCGGCCGGCGGGTACGGGGTGACCTTCTCGGTGGGGGAGTCCTACTGCCCGGATCCCTATCTCGCTGACCCCTACGCCGTGGCGGTCCCAGCCCCCGTCTATGTCCCGGTCCCAGTGGTGGTGTATCCTCCGCCCCCGCCCCCTGTCGTGGTCTATTCGCCTCCGGTCATCTACCGGAGCGTGATCGTCCACCGGCCCGTCGTGGAGCGGCGAGTGATCGTCCGGCAGGTCGTCCGGGAGCCCGTCGTGGTGGAGCGGCGCGTCGTGGTGAAGGAGCCGGTGGTTATCCACAAGAGGCATCCCGATCGCTTCGGCGGGCACGGGTTCGGGTTCCCTCCGGGGCTACGGAAAATCCACCAGCGCGACTAAACCCTGAACGTCCCCGCCTGGTATCCCATTCCTGGGCCGGGAGTGCCGCCTGGCAGCGCCTCCCGGCCCTTGACTTTCGTTCGCCCTTCCCATAGACAGGACGCATCCTTGCCTGGGGGAGAAAGGGCCGATGGCCGCATGGAGGGTCCTGGCCCGCGAGCTGGAGGTCTACCGGCGCCGGACGCCGCGCTCCGCCGCCCTCCGGGAGGCGGCCCGGGCGGTCCTGCCCGGTGGAAACAATCGGAGCAGTATCTTCCTCCAGCCCTACCCCGTCTACGTGACTGAGGGCTCCGGCTGCCGGCTCACCGACCTGGACGGGCACACCTACATGGACTTCGGCAACAACTACACGGCCGCCATCCTGGGCCACGCCCATCCCGCGGTCGTCGCGGCCCTGACCGCCCAGGCGCGGCGGGGCGCCTCCTTCGCCGCCCCGACGGCGGCCGAGGTGACCTTGGCGCGCCTCCTGTGTGAGCGGGTGCCGGGCCTGGAGCAGGTCCGGTTTACCAACTCCGGCACCGAGGCCACCCTGATGGCCTGCCGGGCGGCCCGGGCCTTCACGGGCAAGTCCGCCATCGCGAAGTTCGAGGGGGGCTACCACGGCTCCCACGAGCACGCCGAGGTGAGTGTCGCCCCCACCCTCGACCGGGCCGGTCCCCCCGATGCGCCGGCTGCCGTCCCCTCCAATCCGGCGATCCCCGAGGGAGTGGTCCGGGATGTCCTTGTCCTCCCCTACAACAATGCCGAGGCCTCGATCCGCCTCATCCAGGCAAACCGGGACCGCCTGGCCGCGGTGATCGTGGAACCGGTCCTCGGCGCGGCCGGGATGATCCCGGCCAAGCCTGAGTTCCTACGCACCCTCAGGAGCGTGACGCAGGAGTGCGGCATCCTGCTGATCTTCGACGAGGTCATCTCCTTCCGGGTGGCCCCCGGCGGGGCCCAGGGCCTCACCGGCATCCGCCCCGACCTGACCACGCTCGGCAAGATTATTGGCGGCGGCCTCCCCGTCGGGGCGTTCGGGGGGCGGGCGGACATCATGGCCCTGTTCGATCCCTCGGGGGGCTCACCCCGCGTCGCCCACGCCGGGACCTTCAACGGCAACCCCATGACCCTGGAGGCCGGGGCCGCTACCCTCCGGGAGCTGACGCCGGCGGTCTACGAGGGGCTCGGAGCCCTCGGCCACCGCCTGCGCCTGGGCGCCCAGAAGGCCCTGGAGGAGGCGGGCCTCACCGGCTGCGTGACCGGGGTCGAGTCCCTCTTCAGCCTCCACTTCGCGCCGCCCCCCGTCACCGACTACCGGGCGGCCGCGCGGGGGGACCGGGAGGCCCTCCAGGCCGCGGTGGTGATGCTCCTGAACCGGGGGATCATGCTGGTCCCCAAGGGCTCCGGCTGCATCTCGACCCCGATGGGGGAGGCCGAGGTGGACGCTTTCCTCGCCGCCTTCCGCGAGGTCAGCAGTCTGCTGGCGACAGGGTAGGGGGAACCGGGGCGACTCCGGACCGCCCGGGCCCGGCCCGGGGCCTTTACAAGGTCCGGCCGCCGTGATAGAGAAGAAGCCCCACCGTCGCCGAGACCCCGGCCCCCTATCAGTGAGGCGACATCGGGCGGTTAGCTCAGTCGGGAGAGCGCTGTCTTCACACGGCAGAGGTCACTGGTTCGATCCCAGTACCGCCCACCACATGGCGGCTCTTCCTTCCGGCCGACGCACTTCTCCCCTGTGATCATCCCGTCCAGGTGTGCATCGAGAAGGCGGCCGACTTCAAGAACCCCCGAACGATCATCCCCCTCGCTGCCGGGAAGCTCGATCTCCCCACACGCTGGTGGAGAGAGGCTCTTAATCTTGACTTTTTCAATGCGAGTTTGTACTGTCTCTGCGGGCGATGCGGGCTGCCGGCAATCGGGCACGGGGTGAGTGCTCCGGGGGCCCAACGCCGGCGTAACAAGGAGGGATCCTGATGCGTAACCTGGTAAGAGCAACCTGGCTCGGGGTGCTGACGGCGATCGTGTTCCTCGGAACGGCAGGGGGGAGCGCCGTCGCCTGGGAGCCCACGAAGCCGGTCGAGTTCATCGCGCCGGCGGGCGTGGGGGGCGGCGCTGACGTCATGTCGCGGTGGATCGCGGCGTTCCTAGCGAAGGAGAAGATGGCCCCCCAGCCCTTCGTGGTGGTCAACAAGGCCGGCGGGGCGGGCGCCGAGGGGTTTACCTATGTCAAGGGGAAGCAGGGGGACCCCCACACGATCCTCATCACGCTCTCCAGCCTCTTCACCACCCCCCTGGCCGTAGGGATCCCCTTCAACTGGCGGGACCTGACGCCGGTGGCCCGGCTCGCCCTGGACGAGTTCGTCCTGTGGGTTCATGAGGAGACCCCGTACAGGTCGGCGGGTGAGTACCTCAAGGCCGTCAAGGCGAAGCCCGGCGAGTTCAAGATGGCGGGCACGGGCACGGCGCAGGAGGACCAGATCATCACCATCCAGCTCGAGCAGGCGGCCGGGGTGAAGTTCACCTACGTCCCGTTCAAGGGCGGCGGCGAGGTCTGCAAGAACCTGGCGGGCAAGCACGTGGACTCCACGGTGAACAACCCGGCCGAGTGCGTGGGCCTCTGGAAGGGGGGGAAGGTGCGCCCCCTGGGTGTCTTCGACACCGAGCGCATGGTCTACCCCGACTGGAAGGACATCCCCACCATGCGGGAAGCGGGGTACAACGTCAACTACCTGATGCTCCGGGGCATCTTCACCACGCCCGGGGTCTCCAAGGAGGTCCAGGACTATTACGTGGGCCTCTTCAATCGCGTGACGGAGACGGCCGAGTGGAAGAAGTACATCGAGGACAACGGCCTGAAGGCCGCCTTCCTCACGGGGGCGGAGTACGTGAAGTGGCTGGGGGAGGCGGAGAACCTGCACAAAGACCTGATGAAGAAGGGTGGTTTGATCAAGTAGCGCGGCGCTGGTGCGCCGAAATCCCAGTGACCAGACCCCGCATCCCGGTGGGGCGCTCCGGCCTGCGCCGGTTCGAACGGCGCGGAGCAGGGAAGCAGGGTTTGGGAATTGGGATTTTCGTTCGGGGGGGGTCATGCGCAAGGCCGAGATGGCAGTGGCCGGCGTCATTTTCCTTTGGGCCCTGTCGGTCCTCTATGAGGTCAGGAAGCTCAACGTCGGCTGGGGGCTGAACGGCCCGGAGGCCGGCTTTTTTCCCTTCTGGCTCGCGGCGGGGCTGGCCGGCTCCGGCGCTCTGATCTTTCTGCAGGCGGCCCGGGCGGGCGGCGGCGCGGAACCCTTCGTGACCTGGGAGGCGCTCAAGGGGGTCCTCAGGGTGTCGGGGCCCCTGGCCGCCTTCATCGGCCTGCTGTACGGCGTGGGGTTCTACGTGGGCGCCGCCCTCTACATCGGGTACTACACGCGGGTGGCGGGGCGCCACCGGTGGCCGGTGGTGGGCGGGATGACACTGGGAATTCCCATGGTGATCTTCCTCCTCTTTGAGCGCTGGCTCCTGGTTCCGCTGCCCAAGGGACCCATCGAGCAGGTCCTGGGCTTCTGATGCTCGAGTCCTTCAATGGTCTCGTCGGGGGGTTCGCGGTGGCCCTCGCGCCAGACAACCTCCTGATCGCCGTTGTGGGCGTGTTCCTGGGGATGCTGATCGGGATCCTCCCGGGCCTCGGAGCGGCCAACGGCGTGGCCCTCCTCATCCCCCTCACCTTCTCGCTGAAGCCCAGCTCGGCCATCATCCTCCTGGCGGCCATCTACTACGCCTCCATGTACTCCGGGGGCATCACCTCGATCCTGTTCAACATCCCGGGGGAGCCCTTCTCGGTGGCCACCACCTTCGACGGCCATCCGATGGCCGTTCAGGGCCGGGGCGGTGAGGCCCTCATCGCGACCTTCAGCGGGTCCCTGTTCGCCGGGGTGGTGGGGGTTCTCCTGCTCACCTTCCTGCTCCCGCCCCTCGCGGACTTCGCTTTGCGGTTCGGCCCCCCCGAATACTTCGCCGTCATGTGCCTGGCCTTCGCGTGCCTCGCGGCCCTGGGCCGGGCATCCGTCCTGAAGACCATCGCGACGGCCCTCATCGGGTTCATCCTGGCGACCGTCGGGCTGGACACGGTGAGCGGCAAGCCCCGCCTGACGTACGACACCATCGAGCTGCTCCGGGGATTCGGGTTCCTGGTGGCGGTGATCGGCCTCTTCGGCGTGGGGGAGATCTTCCGCAGCGCCGAGGAGAGCCTGGTGATGAAGTACATCCCGGCCCGCGTGCGGTGGCGGGACATCCCGGCCACGATGGGCGGTCTGGCAAAGCACTTTGTCGTTTACATCCGCAGCACGCTGCTCGGCTTCTTCCTGGGGATGATCCCCGGGGCCGGGGCCACGACGGCGTCGGTCATGAGCTACAGCGTGGCCAAGCGCTTCTCCAAGCACCCGGAGAAGTTCGGGACCGGCGTCGTCGAGGGGGTCATCGCCTGCGAGACGGCGGACAACGCGGCGGGTACGGGCGCGCTCCTCCCCATGGTGACGCTGGGCATCCCGACCTCGGCCACGGTAGCCGTGATGCTGGGCGGCCTCCTCATCTGGGGGCTCCAGCCGGGGCCGATGCTGGTGCAGGAGCACCCGGACTTCGTGTGGGGCCTCATCGCCAGCATGTACACGGGCAACCTCATCGCCGTCATCATCGCCATCCTGGGTGTTCCCGTCTTCGCCGCCATCATGCGGATCCCGTACACCCTCCTGATGCCAGTCATCATGTGCCTGTGTGTCATCGGGGCCTACGCGGCCAACAACGCGCTCCTCGACGTGGTCTTCATGTTCCTCTTCGGGGTTCTCGGGTACGCCTTGCAGAAGCTGGACTATCCCCTGGCCCCGCTGATCTTTGCCCTGATCCTGGGGGACATGACGGAGAGCGCCCTGCGGCAGAGCCTCATCATGTCCCACGGGTCCCTGGCGATCTTCTTCACCCGCCCCATCGCCGCCACGTTCATGCTGGTCGCGGCCCTCTTCTTCGCCATGCCGGTGCTCCAGCCCCTCATCCAGCGTTGGCGGACGGGTGGCCCGCCGCCGACGGTGCGACCGGCGACCGGGTAGGACCCCCCCGTGCCCATCCTGGCCGGAGCCCGGGCCGGCGTGGCAGGCCGCGGGGTGGCCGGGCCGCAGGCACCCGGTTCCCCACGAGAGTCATCGCCCCTTGACTTTTCTCGGGCGGGGAGTAGGCTGATTCGCACAGCCGGTCCGCTCCACATCCACCTCTGATGGT
>JAKEHP010000184.1 GCA_022614955.1 Candidatus Methylomirabilota bacterium | reverse complement strand
CGCTGCCGCCTGCTCCACGGGGCTGTGAACCGCCGCTGCGCCTTCTGCGGCGGGGAGCTCCGGGGTCTCCGGCAGGCGTCGGCCGCGGTCTCGACCGTCCCGACCGTTCCGGCCGCCCCGGGGGGAGGGCGAGTCACCCCTCCGCCAGCCCCAGCGCCCGCCGTGCCGCACCCCGCCCCGGCGGCGGTCCCGCGGTCCCGCCCGCCCCTGAGTGTGGCGTGGATGGACTGGAAGGTCCTGGCCGCGTTAGCCGTTGTGCCCATTCTCATTCTTACTGCGACCGTTCTGGCTCTGCGGCCCGGGGGGGGCCCATCGCCCCTCCACCGGCCGCCGGCCGTCCGGGCGGACGCTGCCCTGGCGGAGCGACTGAACGCCGAGGGGATCGCCGCCGCCCGTGCAGGGCGCGTCGCCGAGGCGGAGCGGGCCTTCCTGGCTGCGCTCGACGCGCACCCGGACAGCCCCAAGGCCCGCAACAACCTGGGCATCCTCTATCGAAGGTTGGGTCGGCTCGAGGAGGCCATCGCGATGTACGAGCAGGCCATCGCACTCGACTCGACGAGTCCCGTTCCCCACAAGAACCTGGGGCTCATCTACGAGGAGAAGGGGCAGCGCGCCGAGGCGCTCCGGCACTTCGAACGGTACCGGACGCTGCGGCCCGACGCCCCGGACGCCGATGAGATCGCGCGAAAGATCGCCCGTCTTCGCCGGGCGTAGGGCCCGGCTTCTCTGGGTGACCGCGCTCGTCGCCCTCTTGGCCGTGGCCTGCGCGGCGCCCACCCGTCGGACCGCCCGACCAGCCCCGAGGCCCGGGGCTCCGACCAGGCCGCCGTCGGCCTCCACGGCCCGGCCCGCCCTCCCGGCACCGAAGCCGGCCGCGCCGCGGCCGCCCGCTCTCTCCTCCCCAAGCTCCTGGTACGTAACGGTCCCGTTGCTGAACCTGCGTCGCTGCCCGGGGATGCAGTGCACCCTGCTGGCCGTCCTCGCGCAGAACGACGCGGTCGTTCGGCTCCGGGAGAACGGGGAGTGGGTGGAGGTCCGGCTGGTGAAGACGGGGCAGACAGGCTGGGTGGCGGGCCGGTTCCTGGTGGACCGCCCGGTGGCGGCGACGTCGAAGCCCGGCGCCCCGGCCGCGGCCCCGCCGGACCCGGTGGCGACAGCCCCGACCCGGGCGGCCCCGGCCGCGCCCTCCCGCCCGGTGCAGGGAGGAGCTCTCAAGGAGGAATTCCTGGAGTGAGCGCCCCGGAGCCGATCCCCTGCGAATCGTGCGGGGCGAAGGTCCTCCCCCCCGCCCGCTACTGTGATGCCTGCGGAGCCCCCCTCGGCCCCCTGGCGAGCAAGCCCCCGAAGCCTCCCGCCTAGCGCCGCCTGGGCCAGTGCCGGTCGAACGCCGCGTTGTACTGGGCGATGAGGCCGGCATCCGCGAACGAGAAGTACTCCGTCTCCCCCACGATGAGGT
>JAKEHP010000021.1 GCA_022614955.1 Candidatus Methylomirabilota bacterium | reverse complement strand
GTGAGACGCCGCGCCACCTCCTCCACGCCCAGGGCGTCCCAGGCAGCGAAGGGGGGCAGGTCCCAGCCGAAGCCCCACCGCATCGCCTGATCCACGGCGGGTGGGCCGTCGGCGATCTCGGGCACCCGGGCGGCGGCGTAGCGTAACGTCCCGCCGAGCAGGCGCCAGGCCAACATTGCCGCCCGGTCGCCGCTCGTGAGGAGGCGGCACAGCCGCGCGGCGGGATCCTCGACGCCCCGCAGGGCCTCGAGCGCCGGGAACGGGGCCCGCTCCGCCGGACGGTACTCCAGGGTTTTGACATCGAGGACCAGGCGGCTCCCGTCGGGGCCGCTCCGGTAGAAGCCAGCGCCGCTCTTCTCCCCGAGACGCCCCGTCTTGACGAGCGCCTCGACCACCGCCGGGACGCGGAATCGGGGCCGCTCCTCGTCGTCTTCCGCCTGTTCCCCGATGGCCTGCACCACCCGGGCGAAGGTGTCCAGCCCGACCAGGTCCAGCGTCCGAAGCGCGGCGGTCCGGGGTCGGCCCAGGGGAGGGCCCGTGAGCGCATCCACCTCCTCGACGGAGAGTCCCTCCTCCTCCATCACGCGGAAGGCGATCAGGAGCGCGTGGACCCCGACCCGGTTGGCGATGAAGCCGGGGGTGTCCTTCGCCCGGACCACTCCCTTGCCCAGGGCCGAGCTGCCGAAGGCCTCCATCCCCTCCAGGACGGCCGGGTCGGTCTCCGCAGTCGGGGCGATCTCGAGGAGGCGCATGTAGCGGGGCGGGTTGAAGAAGTGGGTCCCGAGGAAGTGGCGGCGGAAGTCCTCGGAGCGGCCGGCCGCCAGGCGGTGCAACCGGAGACTCGAGGTGTTGCTGCTGACGAGAGTCCCGGGGGCGCGGTGGGCATCCACGGCGGCGAGGAGAGCCTGCTTGATGCTCGCATCCTCGGCCACGGCCTCCAGGATCCAGTCCACCTCGCCGAGCCACTTCAGGTGGTCCGTCAGGTTGCCGACCCGGATGGTGTCCGCCAACTCGGGAACAAAGAGGGCCGGCGGACTCGCCCGCCGGAGGGCATCCACAGCCTCCCGCGCCAGTCGGTTCCGGACCTCGGGGGCGGCGACGGTGAGCCCCCGGGCTTCTTCCGCCGGTGTCAGTCCGGTCGGCAGGACATCCAGGAGCGTGATCTTGAGGTGAGCATTGGCCAGGTGGGCGGCGAGCTGCCGTCCCATGACCCCCGCTCCCAGGACGGCCACCGACCGGATCCGCCTCATGCGCTCCTCCGCGCCCATCGGGTGAGTCGGGAGAGGCGGGAGAAGAGGCGTCCCCCCCGGATGATCCAGGCCGCCCGCGCCGGGGCATCGGCCTCGTAGAGGCGCTCAATGGCCTCCCGGTGCCGGGCCGCCACAACGGCCCGGCGGACCTTGAGCGTGGGGGTCATCTCCCCGGTGGCGAGGCTGAAGGGCTCCGGAAGGAAGAGAATCCGGCGGACCTTCTCGTGGGGGGCGCAATCCGAGGTCAGCCGGTCCAGATCCCCGAGGAGGAGGAGCTCCATTCGGGAATCCTTCAGGAGATCCCCCCCATCTCGCGCGATCCCGGCCTCGGCCGCCCGGGCCCGGAGCGCTTCCTCCCGGAGAACGACCAGGGCCGTCAGGTAGGCGCGCCCCTCGCCTACGATGACCACGTCCCGGACCGCCGGGTGGCGACGGATCCGCTCCTCCAGGCCCCGGGGGGCGACCTTCTTGCCCCCTGCCGTCACAAGCAGGTCCTTCTTCCGGTCGGTGATGACCAGGAAGCCGGCATCGTCCAGGTGGCCAAGATCGCCCGTGTGCAGCCACCCGTCCTCCAGGGCGGTTCGGGTGGCCCGGGATTTGCGCCAGTAGCCGGCCATGACGTTGGCCCCTCGGACCAGGATCTCGCCGTCCCCGGCCACCTTCACCTCCACCCCGGGTATCGGCGGCCCCACAGTCCCCAGGCGGGTGGCACCCGGGCGGTTCAGGCTGACCACGGGGGAGGTTTCGGTGAGGCCGTACCCCTCGTACACGGGAATACCCAGGGTGTGGAAAAAGGCCCCGACTTCCACGGGAAGGGGCGCCCCCCCTGAGACAAAGAACCGGAGCCGCCCGCCCAGGACCGCCCGGACGCGGGCTCCGACCAGCCGGTCGGCGACCGCGGCCTTCAGTCGAAGGGGGAGGGCAGGACTCTCACCCGCCTGCCGGGCGGCGAAGGCCGCATGCGCCGCGGCCTGCGCCCACGCGATGACGCTGCGGACCGGAGCGGGTCGCCCGTCTGCCTCCGCGAGAATCTTCGCCCGCAGCCGCTCGTAGAAGAGGGGGACGCCGATCATGAGGGTCGGGCGAACCTCCCGGATGTTGTCGGCAAGCGCCTCGAGCCCCTCGGCGAAGGCCACGACGCCCCCGCAGAGGAGGACCAGGTAGGTCCCGGCGACGCGCTCAAGCACGTGGGAGAGGGGGAGAAAGGAGAGGGCCACGTCCCTCGGGCCGAGGTCTGCGATTCCCTGGAGCGCGGTGAGGTTGGCGACCAGGTTCGCGTGGGTGAGCATGACGCCCTTGGGCTCCCCCGTGGTCCCGGACGTATAGATGAGGGTGGCGAGGTCCTCGGCCTTCGGCTCCTCCCCCGGCGCGGGCTCCCCCCCAGACTGGGCCAGGAGGTCGGAAAGCGTTTTATCCCAGGGCTGGGCCGCGGCGGCGTCAAACACGATGACCGCAGGCGCCCGGGCCAGCCACGAGGGCCGCCCCACCTTCCCCCGCTGGCTCGCCGTGGATACCAGGACCAGACGGGCGCCGGCGTCCCGGATAATGGCCTGGACCTGGGCTGCGGGGAGGGTGGCGTGGAGCGGAACGCTGACCGCCCCGAGGCGGACCAGGGCGTAGTCAGCTAGCAGCCACTCGGGGCGGTTCTCGGAGAGGAGGGCGACTCGATCTCCCGGGGACACCCCCTGGGCAACCAGGGCCGCCGCGAGGGCCTCCCCCTGCCGGGTGAACTCCCCGGCCGTGAGGTCCTGGTACACCCCCCCTCGCTTGGCGCGGAGGAACGGGGCACTCGCGGGGCGGGCGAGGGCCTTGCGGTAAATGTCCAACAGGGTCTGTGGCACCGACTTCCTTTCCCGTCCCGCAAAAGGGCAGACAGGCCGGGGACCGACGATGATCGCCTCGGCCATCACCCCGGCACCCGGCCTGCGCCGCTCCCCGGTCTTCTGGATAGCGCCTAGGTCAGGTCCACCCCCGTCCAGCCTGTGTCGCCTGGGCCACCCCAGGCGCTCCTCTCGCCCCCTGCGCCGCGTAAGCCTTCATTTTCTAGTATAGGGCAGCCGCGCCTGCTGTCAAAGCCGGGGGCCTCACCCGTTCTGACGAGCAAGGAGAGTGCCAGGATTCACCCGCGGCGAGGTTTCGCCCGGGCCAGGGACGCCTCGCTGGAAATGGTGTATACTCACCGCCGTTTCGGGCCGGCGTCCCGACGCGGCGGCCAGGCGCCAGGCCCGGTTGCGAGGGCCACTGAGGAACGGTGTCGGGTTCGAGGACGCCTGCCCGGGGACCGTCTGGAACGCTGCTGGAGGATGGACAGATGGCCTTTACGGCGGATCTGCGCAGGAAGGCGGACCCCATCTGGCGAAGGATCGCCGCCCATCCCTTCGTGCGGGGGATCGGGAGCGGGCGCCTGACGCGGCGGCGCTTCCGGTTCTACCTCTGCCAGGACTATGTCTTCCTGGTGGAGTACAGCCGGGTCCTGGCTCTCGCGGTGGCTCGGGCAGAAGACCTGAAGACCATGGGGGAGTTCGCCGGTGTTCTCCACGCCACGCTCCACGTCGAGATGGATCTGCACCGGCGCTACGCGCGGCGGTTCGGCATCAGCACGGCGACCCTGGAAGGGACCGTCCCCGCCCCCACCGCGTACGCCTACACCCGGCACTTGCTGCAGGTGGCGGCCTCCGGGACGCTCGCGGAGCTGTGCGCGGCCCTGCTCCCCTGCCAGTGGGGCTACTGGGAGCTGGGCACCGCCCTCGCCAAGGGGCAGCGGCCCGGCCGGGCCAACCCGTACGCCGACTGGATCCGGGCCTACAGCAGCGCCGGCTTCGGGGACTTGGCCCGCTGGCTCCGGGGCCTCACCGACCGGCTGGCGGAAGGGGCGGGGCGCGCCGAGCGGGACCGCATGCGGCGCCATTTCCTGACGAGCAGCCGCTACGAGTACGCCTTCTGGGACATGGCCTACCGCCTAGAGCGCTGGCCGCTGTAGGGGGGCGCTTGCACTACGCCTGGGTGGTCGCGGGGATGACCTTCCTCGCCCTGCTGGCGGCCTCGGGGGTCCGGTCCTCCTTCGGGGTCTTCATCAAGCCGCTGGAGCAGGACTTCGGTTGGGAGCGGGGGGTCATCGCCCTCGCCGCCGCCATCTCCCTCCTGATCTACGGCGCCAGCGGTCCTCTCGCCGGGCGCTTGGTGGACCGGTACGGCCCCCGCCGGGTCCTGGCGCTGAGCGTCCTGCTCTGCGGGGCAGGCGCCCTGCTCTCGGCCACCATCACGCGCCTCTGGCACCTCCACCTGTGGGCGGGGGTCCTGACGGCGGTGGGGGCGGGTGGGGCCGCCCTGGTCACGGCCTCCGCCGTCGCCGTCCGCTGGTTCGAGCAGCGCCGCGGCCTCATGATCGGGATCGCGGGGGCAGGGACCTCCGCCGGGCAACTGCTCTTCATCCCGCTGGCGATGGGCCTGACAATCCACGTGGGGTGGCGCCTCTCCTTCGCCTGGATGGGCGCGATCCTGGTGTTCCTGGTCTCTCCCCTGTGCGCCTGGTTCCTGCGGGACGACCCGGCCGAGAAGGGGCTGAGCCCCTACGGCGCCGCGCCTCTCGGCTCCACCGCGGGCGCGGGGGCAGCCGGCCTGGCGCTGGAGCGACGGACGGCGGTGGGCGAGGCGGTCCGCTCCCCCGACTTCTGGTACCTCGCCGGAGGCTTCTTCATCTGCGGCTACACCAGCAACGGGATGATCGGCACCCACGTGGTCCCGTACGCGGTGGACAGCGGGCTGGGCGAGATGACGGCGGCGGCGGCCCTGGGGCTCATGGGCGCCATGAACATCCTGGGAACGCTGGCCTCCGGGTATCTCTGCGACCGGTTCGGGAAGAAGGTGCCGCTGGCCTGCTTCTACTTCTTCCGGGGGGTCTCCATCCTGTACCTCATCGCCGTGGACACCCCCCTTTCCCTGAACCTCTGGGCCGTCCTCTTCGGCCTGAACTACATCTCGACTGTTCCGCCTACCTCCACCCTGACGGCGGACCTCTTCGGGCGCCTCTCGGTGGGGGTCCTCTTCGGCTGGATCTTCCTCAGCCACCAGGTGGGGGCGGCGGCGGGCGCCTGGATCGGCGGGCGCATCTTCGACACCACCGGCTCATACAGCGCCGCGTTCCTCTCGGCGGCGCTCCTCGCCTTCGTGGCGGCCGGGCTCAGCCTGCTGATCCGGGAGGGCCGGCCTGCCCGCCTCGCCCCCGAGGAGGTCGCAGCCTACTGAGGGTCCGGCTTACCGGACGGCGTAGGTCCGCTCGGCGGTGAAGGGCTGTCCAGCGGGGTCGGGGAAGCGTCCCTTGAGCGTGAGGGTATAGGTGCCGGCGGGCGGAACACCACCCGGGACGGCGCCGGGCGGCAGGGTGATCGTCTCCCGCTGGTTGGCCTCGAGGCGGGCCTCCAGGAAGACCTGGTAAATGATCCCATTGGGGCCGCGGATCTCGGCGCCCTCCAGGGCGACGGGGCGGTCCAGGGCGAAGACGAACCGGAGGGAGGCCGGTCCCTCCCGCTCCCAGCGCCCCTCTCGGATTGCTGGCGTCGGTGGCGGCGCGGATGGCGGGAGGGCGGCCCCACGCGCCTTGCCGATGGCCGGCAACGGCTGGCTTCCCTCCGCCGCCTGCTCCGGTGTGGGGCGGTAGTGGGCGAGGGCCTCCGGGAGCCAGCCCCGGATGCTCTCGGCCCGCTGGCCCGGCCCCGGGTGCGTCGAGAGGAACTCCGGGGCCCGCTGCCGGCCTTCTTTCTTCTGCATCCGCTCCCAGAGACCGAGGGCCGCGTGCGGGTCGTAGTCGGCCTTGGCCATGAGGTCGAGGCCGATGCGGTCGGCTTCCGATTCCTGGGTCCGGCCCCAGGGGAGCAGGACCCCCACCGTGGCCCCGAGGCCGTAGGCCTGGAGCACCCCGCGGGTCACCACGGGATCGTTTCCCCCCATCCCGATCTGGATCGCCGCGGCCCCGAGCTGGAGCAGCAAGCCCTGGCTCAGTCGCTCCCCCCCGTGCCGCGCGATGACGTGCCCCACCTCGTGGGCCAGGACGGCGGCGAGGCCGGCCTCCGTCTCCGCGACCGGGAAGAGGCCGGTGTAGACCCCGACCTTCCCCCCGGGCAGCGCGAAGGCGTTGACCTGCTTGTCGTCCTCGAAGACGGCGAACTCCCAGTTGGCCTGGATCCCGGAGGAGGCGGCGATGCGGCGCCCGATCCGCTCGACGACGGCGGTGTGGGCGGGATCGCGGGAGCGCTTCCCCTTCTTGCTGACGGCCTCGAAGGCCTGGGCGCCGAGCTGGGCCTCTTCGGCGCGGGAGACCAGGATCAATTGGGAGCGCTGGGTGACGGGGGCGGTGGCGCAGGCGGCGCCGAGGCTTGCCAGGAGCGCAAGGACGGCCGCGCGCATCTTCCCACTCCGGATCGATCGCCTAATGATCGGCATAGGCACCCTGCTTACCTCTTAGACGAGCCGCTGGGTTGCTTTCATCTTAGGCCGAGGACGGCCGGGGCGCAAGGGGCAGGTCCCGGTTCGGCATTCACGAGGAGCGGGGACGCATCACGTTCCGCGACTTCGTGGATTGGCAGGCGGCCCACGGCGTGAACCACTTGGCCCAGATCGCCCGCATCCGTCGCCTCCTGGCAGCCCGCCGCCGCTCCCGGAAGCGCTGACCCCCCCGGATCCGCGTTTTCGGCGTCACCCCCAGTGGGCGGGGCGAGCTCCACCTTTTTCTTGTCGGCCGGCCGGGCCTGCCGTATCCTAGGAACCGGCCCGCCGGTTCTTCCCTCGGGGGCCGCTGCGTTTTCCAATCCATCCGCCGCGCCGCCGCCGGCTCCTCCCTCCGAGTGGCGCGGCGATTCAGTCGCCCGCATCGCGGGACGCACCTGCGCCCCGCCGAGCCCCCACTGCCGCCGGGACCGGGCAGGCGGAAGGCGTCTGCCCCGGCCCGAGGGAGGTTCTCCCATGCCCATCGTGCGACGGCTGAAGGAATTTCTGGAGAAGGAGGGGGTGGCCTATCGCGTCACCCCGCACGTCGAGGCGTTCACCGCCCAGGAGACCGCCGCCGCCGCCCGCATCTCCGGGAAGGCGCTGGCGAAGGTGGTGGTGGTGAGGCGGGGGGGGACCTTCGCCCTGGCCGTCCTCCCCGCGGCGTGCAAGGTGAGCACGGAGCACCTGCGGGGGATCCTCGGCGCGCCGGACGTGAGCCTGGCCAGGGAAGCCGATTTCGTCCCCCTCTTCCCGGACTGCGACGCGGGGGCCATGCCCCCCTTTGGCAACCTGTACGGCCTGGAGACCTTCGTGGACCAGGAGGTGGCGGCGCTGCCGGAGATCGTCTTCCGGGCCGGGAGCCACCAGGAGCTGGTGGCGATGCCGTACGCCGACTACGCCCGGCTCGTGAAGCCCCGGGTGGGGCACTTCTGCGTCCATGACTGAGAGGGGAGGGCGGCCATGGTGGACGCGATTGGGGAGTCTGCGGGGAAGGTCTGGCGGTACCTCGGGGCCCAGGGACCCCGGAGCGTGAGCCAGATCCAGCGGGGGACGGGCCTCAGCCAGTCCCTGACCTACTTCGCCCTCGGCTGGCTAGCCCGCGAGGGCAAGCTCCGCTTCGAACAGGAAGGCCGGGCGCTGCTCGTCGGCGTCCAGAGCTAGGCCCGGAGACGCTCGGGTAGGTCCTGGTGCGGCTGGGCCGCCCGCCTGCTTGACCTCCGCGCGCGCCCGGCTACCGACCCCGAACTGCGCCCGCTGCGCTACTCCCCGCTCTGCTGCAGCAGCTTCGCCACCACCCCGGTCCAGCCGGTCTGATGGTTGGCGCCGACCCCCGCCCCGTCGTCCCCGTGGAAGTACTCGTGGAACAGGATCAGGTCCCGCCAGTGCGGGTCCCGCTGGAACTTCTCGATGCCGCCGAAGACCGGCCGCCGGCCGTCGGGGCCGCGGAGGAAGGTCCGCGTGAGGCGGCGGGAGAGTTCCGCGGCGACCTGCCACAGGGTCATCATCCGGCCGGAGCCGGTCGGGCACTCCACCTTGAACTCGCTGCCGAGGTAGTGGTGGAACTTCTGGAGCGACTCGATGAGCAGGTAGTTCACTGGGAACCAGATGGGGCCGCGCCAGTTCGAGTTGCCGCCGAAGAGGCCCGTGCTCGACTCGGCCGGCTCGTAGTCCACCCGGTGCTCCGCCCCGTTGACCGAGAGGACGTATGGGTGCTCCTTGTGGAACCGCGAGATGGCGCGGATGCCGTAGGGGGACAGGAACTCGCTCTCGTCGAGCATGTAGCGGAGCACGCTCCGCAGCCGGTCGGCCGTGAGGATGGAGAGGAGCCGTCGCTCCCCCTGCCCGGGCGTCCGCATGCAGGCCAGGTGCTGGATCAGGTCCGGCCGGTTGTCAATGAACCACTCAAGCCGCCGCTTGAAGCCGGGCAGCCGGTCCACCAGCTTCGACTCCAGCGTCTCCACGGCGAACATCGGGATCAGCCCCACCATGGAGCGGACCTTCAGGAAGAAGTGGTCGCCGTTCGGCAGGTGGAGCACGTCGTAGTAGAAGCCGTCGGCCTCGTCCCAGAGTTCGATCCCCTCGCCGCCCCGGTTGTTCATCGCGTGGGCGATGTAGATGAAGTGCTCCCAGAACTTGCTGGCCACGTCCTCGTAGGCCGGGTCCTCCCGCGCCAGTTCCATCGCGATCGCCAGCATGTTCAGGGTGTACATGGCCATCCAGGAGGTCCCGTCCGACTGCTCGATGTGGCCGCCGGTGGGCAGCGGGGCGCTCCGGTCGAATACGCCGATGTTGTCCAGGCCCAGGAAGCCGCCCTGGAAGATGTTCATCCCCTCAGCATCCTTCCGGTTGACCCACCACGTGAAGTTGAGCATGAGCTTGTGGAAGACGCGCTGGAGGAACTGGCGGTCGCCCACGCCACGCCGCTTTTTCTCGATCTTGTACACTCGCCAGGCGGCCCAGGCGTGGACCGGCGGGTTCACGTCCCCGAAGGCCCACTCGTAGGCCGGGAGCTGCCCGTTCGGGTGCATGTACCACTCGCGCAGCATCAGGACCAATTGCTCCTTGGCGAAGTCGGAGTCCACCAACGCCAGGGGGATGCAGTGGAAGGCCAGATCCCAGGCGGCGTACCAGGGGTACTCCCACTTATCCGGCATGGAGATGACGTCGGCGTTGTACAGGTGCGTCCACTCGCGGTTGCGGCCGTGGCGTCGCTCGGGGGGCGGGGCCGGGAAGCCCGGGTCGCCATCGAGCCAGTCCTTGACCGCGTAGTGGTAGAACTGCTTGGACCAGAGGAGCCCCCCGAAAGCCTGCCGCATCACGTCCCGCGCGTCGGCTGAGAGGTCCCGGGGGATGACCATCCCGTAAAACTCGTCCGCCTCGCGCTGCCGCTCGGCGAAGGTCTGGTCGAAGTCGGGGCCGAAGGGGCCGCTCCCGGCCGCCGGGGCGCTGTCCGTGAACCGGAGCCGGACGGTGGCCGTCTCGCCCGGGCCGACGTGCAGGGAGTAGTGCGCGGCCATCTTCGTCCCCAGGCCCTCGGGGTTCACTGCCTCCTTGATCCCGTGGACGATGTACTCGTTGATGGCGTCCTTCACGTAGGGGGAGGGGTTCGGGGCGCCGTAGAGCCGCTGGAGGTTCGTCTCGTTCTCGGTGAAAAGCAGGGCGGGCCGGCCGGCGCAGTAGAGCCAGCGGCGGCCGTAGGTGTGGTGGTCCACCTCGACCACGCTCGCGTCCCTGACGGGCTTGCCCCGGAGGAGGCGGGGCCGGCGGGGGTCCCGCCCCCAGGACCAGGTGTTGCGGTACCAGAGGGTCGGCAGCAGGTGCAGAGCGGCCGCCTCGGGCCCGCGGTTCACCACGCTGATCCGGACGAGGATCTCCTCGGTGCTCGCCTTGGCGTACTCGACGAAGACGTCGAAGTACCGGTTCTCCGCGAAGGCCCCGGTGTCGAGTAATTCGTACTCCAGGCTCCGCTTGTCCCGCCGGCGGTTCTCGGCGACCAGTTCGCCGTACGGGAAGGCCGCCTGGGGGTACTTGTAGAGGTACTTCATATAGGAGTGGGTCGGGGTGCTGTCCAGGTAGAAGTAATACTCCTTCACGTCCTCGCCGTGGTTGCCCTCGCTCCCGGTGAGGCCGAAGATCCGCTCCTTGAGGATGGGGTCGCGGCCGTTCCACAGGGCGATGGCGAAGCAGATCAGTTGATGCCGGTCCGAGATGCCGGCCAGGCCGTCCTCGTTCCAGCGGTAGGCCCGGGACCGGGCGTGGTCGTGGGGAAGGTAGTCCCAGGCCGTGCCGTAGGGGCTGTAGTCCTCGCGCACCGTCCCCCAGGCGCGCTCGCTGAGGTAGGGCCCCCAGCGCTTCCAGTGCATCCGCCGCTCGCGCGCTTCCTCCAGTCGCTGTTCTTCTCTGGTCCCCATCGTCTCTCCTTCCGGGCGTCCGGGCCCGTCAGCGTTCGATCACCTGTATGGCGTGCCCGTCCGGGTCCCGCACGAGGAAGCCCTTGCGGAATCCCAGGAGCGCGTCCGGCAGCCCCACCACCCGCGGCGATACGAAGGCGGCACGGCCAGCCCGCAGGCTCCCGGCGGCCCGCTCGGCATCGCGGGCGACGAGGCGGGTCTGCCAGTGCCAGAGGTCGTTGGCGCGCGCGTCCGCCGGCATCGGGCGGCCGTCCCGCGGGGTGAGGTACTCGAGGAACTCGACGGCCGGCCCGGCCGCGGCCTTGAGCGTCGTGATCCGGAGCCGGGCGCCGAAGACATTGTTCAGGTGCTCCTGCTCTGTTCCGGAGTTCTCGCTCTCGCCGACCACCTTCATCCCCAGCACGTCCCGGTAGAACCGCAGGCTCGCCTCGGTGTCGCCCACCACGATCGCCGTGTGGTCAATGCCCAGGAAGAGCCTCCCGCTCGGCCGGTGCCACTTCGGGTCCCCCTTGTCGGGCGGGAACTGGAGGATCTCCAGGTGGTGCCCGTCCGGGTCCTTGAAGTAGAAGGCCCGGATGCCGGCCGCGTTCCGGTTCCAGTCCGGCAGCCGCTGCGGGCCGGTGGAGGCGTGCTCGACCCGGTGCTGGCGCAGGTGGTGGTAGGCGCGGTCCATGTCGCTCACGATGATGGCGACGTGCTGGAACCAGCGGTCGTTGCTCCGGGAGTCCACCGGGATCGGCCGCCCGCGGGGCGCCAGGTACTCGGTCAGCTCGACGAACTCGTCGCCGAGCCTCAGGCGCACAACCCGCATCCGGAGGCCGAAGACACCCTGGAGGTGCTCGGTGTCAGCGCCCGCGACCTCCACGTCCGCCACCTTCTCGAAGGGGAGGACCTTCGTGTAGAACGCGACCGAGTGCTCCATGTCGGCCACGGTCATCCCGATGGCGTCCACGGCGCTGACGAGCGCATCACCGGGTGCCTGCTGGGCCAGGGCGGCCGGGAGGCCAAGGGCCAGGGCGAGCAGGAGCGGGAGGGCGGCGATCAGCCGGAGGGGCGTTGCCTGGGGGCGCGGCGTTCTCCGCATGCGGTCACTCCACCGGTTTGACCTCGTCCATCAGGGTGTAGAATCCCTCGGCGAGCGTCGGATGGATGTAGATGGCGCCCTGGAGAAGGGTGTACGGGGCATTGGCGAGCATGAGGGTGCTCAGGATCTGGATCAGTTCGCCCCCCTCCAGGGAGAGGATGGCCGCGCCGAGGACGCGGTCGCTGTCGGCGTCCACGACGAGCTTCATCAGGCCGGCGGTCTCGTCCCGCTCGATGGCGCGGGCAACCCAGGACATGGGGATCTTCCCGATCTTGAGCCGATGCCCGGCGGCGCGCGCCTCCCGCTCGGTCATCCCAACCCGGCCCAGTTGGGGATCGGTGAAGACGGAGTAGGGAACGAGGCGGTTGGCGATGGTGAGCCCCTTTCCGTTCGTCAGGTTGGCATAGACGACCTGATAGTCGTGGTAGGAGATGTGGGTGAAGGCGGGGCCGCCCTTCACGTCGCCCAGCGCCCAGATGCCGGGGACATTGGTCTCCAGACGGCTGTTCACCATGATGAAGCCCCGCTTGTCGGTCGCGACCCCGGCCCGCTCGAGCCCGAGGTCGTCGCTGTTGGGCCGCCGCCCGGTGGCGACGAGGAGGTGGGATGCGCCGAGCGTCTGCGACCCGGTGCCGACCTCGACGGTCAGGGCGATCTCCTTCCCCCGCCGCTCGGCGCGGGTGGTGCGGGCGTTCAGGACGAACTGCACCCCCTCGCCTTCGAGGGCCTTCTGCAGCTCGCCGGCGACGTCGGCGTCCTCCCGGGGCAGGATCTGCTCGCCGCGGTGGATGACGGTGACGCGGCTCCCGAACCGCCGGAACATCTGGCCAAACTCCAGCCCGATGTACCCGCCGCCGATGACGAGCAGGTGCTCCGGCAGCTCGGTGAGCTGCATGAGGGTCGCGTTGGTCAGGTAGCCCACCCGGTCCAGCCCCTCGATGCGGGGGATCTCCGGCCGGGTGCCCGTATTGATGAAGATCCGCTCTCCTTCGAAAACCTCCTCCCCGACCTGGAGCCGGTGGGGCTCGACGAACCGTCCGTGGCCGCGGTAGAGGTGCAGGTTCTCGCGGCTGCCGAATGCCTCCTCCTTCCCGGACCGGAACCGCTGGACGATCCCGTCCTTGCGGGCGACGATCCGGGGCAAGTCCACGCTCACCGGGCCGGTCCGCACGCCCCACCGGGCGGCGTTGCGGGCGTAGTAGGCCACCTGGGCCGACGCGACCATCGTCTTCGTCGGGGTGCAGCCGGTGTTGATGCAGGTGCCGCCCAGGTGCTCCTTCTCGATCAGGGCCACCCGCCGGCCCCGGTCGGCGAGGTCCTGGCAGAGGGGGTTGCCGCCCTGGCCGGAGCCGATCACGATCGCGTCGTACTTGGTCATCCCGGTCTCCTCCTCAGCCCAGCCGCTCGGTGAGGTGGTCCCCCACGCGCAGGGCATTGGCCATGATCGTGAGCGCCGGGTTCACCGCAGTGCTTGAGGGGAAGAAGCTGCCATCCACGACATAGAGGTTGTCCAGGTCGTGCGCCTTGCAGGTCACGTCGAGCGCGGAGGTCTTCGGGTCCCGCCCGAAGCGGATCGTCCCGTTCTGGTGGGCCACGCCGGCCAGCGGGATCCGCTTGCCGATGTAGGCGTGCATGTGGATCAGGTCCTCGGTGCAGTCTATGTGCTTGAGCAGGCTCTTGAGGGTCGCCTGCAGCCGCGTGTGCCCCTCGAGGTTGTTGGGGGTGTAGTTCAGCATGATATTGCCGTCCCGGGTGAGGGTCACCCGGTTATCCGGGTCGGGCAGATCCTCCGACGTCATCCAGAAGTCTAGCGAGTGCTTGGCCATGAAGTCGAGCGTGAATCCGGGGACGATCTTCGGCGCCCCGGCGGCGAGCACATTGGCGTCGGTCTTCCCCACGAACGAGATGTGCCCCATCGGGTACTCCCACTCCTTCGAGGCGAAGTAGAAGTCGTTCAGGCCGAGGCTCTTCTGGAAGGCCGTGGGGTTGGGGCACCGCGAGAGGGCCAGCATGACCGAGTTCAGGTGGCACATGTAGTGGCGGCCGACCACGCCCGAGCTGTTGGCCAGCCCCTGGGGGTGCGTGTCGCTCGCAGAGCGCAGCAGTAGCGCCGCCGAGTTGATCGCGCCGCAGGAAACGACCACGATGTCGGCCGAATAGGTCTCGGGAGCGCCGTTGCGCTCGACCACGACCCCGGTGACCGCGCGGCCGGAGGGCTTGGTCTCGAGGCGCGTGACGGTGGCGTGGGTGAGGAGCGTGACGTTTGGATGCTCCAGGGCCGGGTCCACACAGATGACCTGGGCGTCCGCTTTGGCGTTCACCAGGCAGGGGTGGCCGTCGCAGGTGGCGCACCGGATGCACCGGCTCTTCACCGGGTTCTTCTCGTCGAGCATGATCCCCACGGGCAGGTAGAAGGGGTGGAGGCCCGCCCGGGTCAGGTCGTCGCTGAGCGCCTGGATGCGCGGCTCGTGGCTGACCGGCGGATACAGGTACGGCGCGCTGGCGGGCGCCTCGGTCGGGTCGCTCCCCCGCAGGCCGTGGACGTGGTAGAGGTGCTCGGCCCGGGTGTAGTAAGGCTCCAGGTCCTCGTAGCGGATCGGCCAGGCTGGCGAGATCCCGCCGTAGTGCTTGACCTCGCCGAAGTCCTCCGCGCGCAAGCGGAGGAGGGCGGCCCCGTAGAACTTCGTGTTCCCGCCGACGCAGTAGTGCGTCCCCGCATGGAACTCCCGGCCGGTCGTGTCGTGCCAGGCTTCCTTGATGTGGTACTTCCCTTCGGTCACGACGGCGCGCGTATCCCAGTTGTCCTTCTCCCGCGGGACATAGCCCCCGCGCTCCAGGAGCAGGATGCGCTTGCCGCTGGGCGCCAGGGCGTAGGCCAGGGTCCCGCCCCCGGCGCCGGTGCCGATGATGATGACATCGTAGTGCTTGGCCTGTTCCATGGAGGTCCTCCCGTCTGCCGTCTCCCGCGAACCCCGCGCGGTGCCCCCTGCCGGGGGGCGCCGTTCCGCTAGAACCCCGCGCCTTTCGTGGTAAGCCGGATCCGGTAGATAGCCGTATCGGCCGTGATGTAGAGCATGGAGCCGTCGTTGCCCCAGGCGACGTTTCCGGTCGGCACCGGCATCTCGATGCTCCCGAGGTGCGTGCCGTCCGGGGTGAAGACGTGGACGCCGCCCGGCCCCGCGGCGAAGAGGTTGCCGTCCCGGTCCACCTTCATCCCGTCGGGCGCCCCCGGCTTTGTCCTCGCCCAGGCCGTCGCGTCGAAGAAGACCCGGCCGCTCCCGAGCGTCCCGTCGTCTTTCACGTCGTAGGCCAGCCAGACAGCCCGGGCCGGGTCGGCGTTGCTCACGTAGAGGGTCTTCTCCGAGGGGGAGAAGGCGATGCCGTTGGGCGCCCGGATCTCCTTCGTGAGCAGCGTCATCCGGCCGTCCGGCTTCAGGCGGTAGACGCCGCTGAAGTCGAGTTCCTTGGCCGGGTCGTCGAAGGCCTTCGGCAAGCCGAAGGGGGGGTCGGTGAAGTAGAGGTCCCCGTTCGACTTGAAGACCAGGTCGTTGGGGCTGTTGAACCGCCTTCCCTCGTACCGATCCACCAGCGTGGTCTTGCGCCCGTCCGTCTCGAGCCGGGCGATGCGCCGGTCCCCGTGCTCGCAGAGCACGAGCCGCCCCGCCGCGTCAAACGTCAGCCCGTTCGAGCCGGGCTCCCGCCCAACAAAGGGGGCCGTGCCGGTGTAGCCGCTCGGTTTCAAGAAGAGGCCGACGCCGGCCCCCTCCCGCCACTTGAATACAGAGTTGTTCGGGATGTCGGAGAAGAGCAGGAAGCCGCCCGCGCGGCTCCAGGCCGGGCCTTCAACCCACGCGAACCCGCCGGCAATTCTCTCCAGTACCGCGTCGCGTGGTACCAATCGGTCCAGGCGCGGGTCCAGCCGCACGATGGTCCCGAAGTTGGCCGACGGGCTCTTCTGCTGGGCCCCCGCGGCTGGAACGAAGTGGAGAGGAGCGACCAGCGCCACCACGAGTTGAAGGAAGAGAAGGAATCTGCTCATACCTTCATCCCTATCGTTGAGGGAGCGCAGCACTCGGCGCGGGCCAACACTCCCTACTGTCGGCCGGGTTTTTCGTTCGTAAACTTCAGGCTTGCCGAGTTGATGCAATACCGCTGTCCCGTGGGCTTGGGGCCGTCGTCGAATAGATGCCCGAGGTGTCCCCCGCAGCGGCTGCACAGCGCCTCGACGCGGTGCATGCCGTAACTCGAGTCGTGCCGGGTCTCGATCCTGGTCTGGTCAATGGCATCCCAGAAACTGGGCCAGCCGGTTCCGGAGTCGAACTTTGTCTCCGAACTGAACAACTCCAGCCCACATCCCGCGCAGAGGTACGTGCCGTCCTGCTTATGCTTCCAGTACTTGCCGGTAAAGGCGCGCTCCGTGCCCTTCTCCCGCAGGATGCGGTACTGCTCGGAGGTCAGGACCTGTTTCCACTCTGTCTCAGATCTTGCTACCTTCTCGTTCTTCATGGGGCGTGCTTCTTCCCCGACCAGGATGGACCACATGTGATTTCACGGCCGCCCTGATGGACGAACGCCTGGGATGTTCAATCGAATCCGGTACAGACTGGTCCGCGCGGTCAGGTAGAGCGTCTTGCCGTCGTCGTCGCCCCAGGCCATATTATGAATGTGCTTGGGGGCAATGATCGTGCCCAGGTGCTTGCCTTCGGGCGAAATGACCCAGAGTCCACCAGGCCCGGAGACGTAGAGATTGCCTTGCTGGTCCACCTTGACCCCGTCGAGCGCATCCTCGCCCGGGGCGCTCGTCATATCGAAGAAGACCTGACCGTTCGCCAAACTGCCGTCAGCCTTCGCCTCGTAGCGCATGACGACCTTCTTCTTCTCGTCCCAATTGCCGACGTAGAGGTACCTCTCGTCAGGCGATAAGGCGATGCCATTGGGGCCGTTCAAGTCTGCGCTGATCAGCTGGACCTTCCCCCTGTGCAGCGAGTAGACCCCGCTGAAGGGCAATTCCTTTCTCGGGTCAGCGAAGAACTTGGGAAGCCCGAACGGCGGATCGGTGAAGTAGAGCGTCCCGTCTGACCGGTAGAGCAGGTCGTTCGGGCTGTTGAGTCGCTTCCCGTCGTACCGATCGGCCAGCACCGTCACGCTTCCGTCCTTCTCCAGGCGGGTGACGCGGCGGTTGCCGTGCTCATTGATCGTGAGCCTGCCCTGCCGGTCCAGCGTGAGCCCGTTCGAGCCCGGCTGGCCATACTCGGCAATGTCGGTCCCGGCGTACCCGCTCGGCTGGCGGAACACGGAGAGCTGCCCGTCTCTCGTGTACTTGTAGATGATGTTGCTGTTCGGGTCGCTGAAGAGCAGGTAGCCGCCGTCGTGGACCCAGACTGGCCCCTCGGTGAACTTGAAGCCTTCGGCGAGCTTGAAGATCTTCGGGTTCGGCCCGACGATGGTGTCCATCGCCGGATCCCGTCGGATGACCTCCACATTCACTTCGTGCGGCGCCATCGCGAGCGGGCCCGGCGTCCCTTTGTAAAACTCCAGCTTCGCATAGCGCATCCAGATGAAGTTGGTCGGCGGATTCGAGAGCGGCCCGTTCATGCCGAACACGGCCAGTTGGATCTGCTGGCCGGGCTTGACGTCGCGGCCGATGGCGAGGCGATTGGGAGCGTTCCACCCGCTGATGACCGATCCGCCCCGCTGCCCCAGCCCCCGCGGGAGCTCGCCATCCACCCAGACCTCCGCGTAGTCGTCGAGAGCGGTCTCGAAGACCACGGTGGAGCCGGTCGGGTCGAAGGTGCCGACTTTTTCGGGAATCGTGACCTGGATCCGGTACCAGTTGAAGCAGATCCGGCCCGTCGAGCGGCGCTTCTCCAGGGTGCCCGGAGGGACCACCTCCCAGCGCGAGTCATCGAAGTCGGCCCCGCCCGCTTTGGGGGTGTAGTCATAGGTCTTGACGGGTGGACCCGTCGGCTGCCCGTCCGGCCCCGGGCCCCGGAAATCCACCTCGATGATCTTGGTATCGCTGTACCGCCATTCGCCCTTGACGAGCCGCACGCCTTCCTCGCTGGCGAGATTGATCGTCGCTTCCGGCTTGCCAGCGGGCGCCTCCGGCGTTCCTTGCGCCGCGGTGACGAGGGGCCAGAAGGTCAGCGCGGTGGTAATGGCGAAAACCCCAAACAGTCTTCGAGTTTGCATGAGCAATCCTCGCGGATCACATTCCGCACGTCTGTGTCGGAGCGCTGTCAGGCCATCCTCTATCGAACCTTCACCACGTAATAGTTGAACGGGGCGTTGACTTGCTGGAACCAGTGAGGGACCCCGTTGGGAACGATGATGACGTCCCCCTTGGCGAGGCGTCGGCTGTCTCCGCCGCGGATCTCCTTGCCGCGGATTTCGTCGGGCGCGATGGTCTTTCCATCAACCATGGTGCCCCCGGTGACGAACGTGGCCGAACCCTCCAGCACGTAGATGATGTCGGTATCCTGCGTGTGCACTTCAGCCATCCCCGGTCCATCGCGGTGACTCGCATGCACCATGTAATTGCGGCTGGCATGCATCATCCGTTCTTCTTGGCCGATCAGGACCGCACCCTTGGAAAACGCTTCCGCCACCTTCTTGCTCTCGATGTAGGTGACCGGGAGGCCGGGGTGCATGAGGGCTCCGGCGGTTGGCGTGGCCGTGATCGCATTGGCTCCCGCGATGGCGAGCTCTTCATCCTGCTGTGCGCTGGCCGCGCCGCTCACGCCGACAGCACCGATGACCTGCTCCGCGGCGATGATCGGCACTCCGCCCTGGAGCGGCGTGAAGTCCGGAAGGGCGACCATCGTGGTGCGCCCCTTATTGACAATGTCTTCGAACACCTTGGTGGGACGCTTGAAAAGGGCCGCGGTCCGTGCCTTCCCGATGGAAATGTTTGCCCCGGCGGCAAAGGTGTTGTCCAGCCGCTCGAGGGCCATCAGATTGCCGCCCTCATCCACGACGGCGATGACGCCCCCCGGGGCGTTCCTCGCCTTCGCCTCGGCCACCGCCGCGGCGATGACCTGCTTCGCCCCGTCCAGGGTGAGTCCCTTCTTGTCCATCACCTGGGCCTGGCTGCTCGCGGCCATTGCCGAGAGAACCAGACCCAGCGCGACACTTCCGAGATACCTCATGATGCTATTCTCCTTTTGCGGACCGTTGCCCTGCCAGGGCTACTTTGCCTCAAGAGACTTCGCTGCCTCGGCTCCCGCTTTGGCGATCTCCTCGTCCAGCGCGGGGGTTTCCCCGCTCACCCCGATGGCGCCGATGAACATTCCCTCAAACAGGATGGGGATGCCCCCCTGTAAGGGCGTCGCGCCCGCAAGGGCCAGGGCCGCGATGCGCCCGTCGCGGATCTGATCTTCGAACACCTTGCTGGGCCGCCGGAAGATCGCCGCCGTCCGGGCCTTGCCGATCCCCACCTCGACGCTCGCCACCTGGGTGTCATCCAGGCGCTCGAGCAACAGCAGGTTGCCGCCGTCATCCACGATGGCGATGACGACCTTGGCATTCTTCTTCTTGGCCTCGGCCTCTGCCGCGGCGGCGATTGTTCTTGCCGCGGACAGGGTGAGCGCCTTCTTGGTCACTACCTGGGCGTGGCCCATGCCAACCGTGGCCAGGAGGAGCAGAGCCATTCCGATGCGCGTGAACCAGGTCATCATTTCTCCCTCATGCCGAGTGATCGGGTCCGCCGGCCGACCGCGCCCGGTCTGGGACCACCGCACGGCCGGCCGGCGGGTCCTCCTCCGTTTCTCTCAGAGCGGCTACGCTACTTCACCGGCTTGTCGAACGGCGCCTCCCCGAGCAGGACCTCCGCCCAGGCGCACCAGAACTGGACCTTGGCGATGTCGGGCACGTAGGCCGGGATCGGGATCGTCCGGTTCTGCTTGTTGTCTTTGATGGCCAACCGGTTGAGCAGGTAGACGTTGCCCTTCGAGTCCACTACCTGCCAGTGCGGCGCCGGCGAGCCGGGGATCTTGAAGTCGTCGGACCAGGTCAGCGTCCGCTTCCCCCCGGTGTTCGAGAAGACTGCCGTCCCGCCGTTCACCGTATTGCCCGCAAAGGGCTTCGCGGTTCGGATCTCGGCGGCGAAGGCAATGCTCGCGACGAGCAGGAAAACGCCGGCGAGACCCAGCAGCAACACCCCACGAATGAGCCGGGCATGACCACTCCGATGCATCGCGTACCCTCCTCTGCGCATCTGTGCGCGCGACGTTCCGCCACGCTGACTCGTCCCTGTTCAGGTCCTTTGCGGTGCCGGCTCACCTCCAGGGGTGGCGCTCCGCGCTCGCGGCCGGTGCCGGGGGGGCTGGCAAGGCCTCCGGCTTCCTCATGCCATCCGATCCGCGAGCGGGAGCGCCCATGGCTTGGCCTCCTGCTTCTGATAGCCGCACCGGAAGATACACCGCTGGGCATTCTGGTGGTGCAGCTTCGCGCAGATGACCCCGCCCGCGCCCTTCACCGCCAGGTACAGTTGCGCTGCCAGCAGCATGCCGAGCGGCGGGGCGATGAAGTAGATCCACAGCGCCGTCCAGAGTTGCGCGGGCAGGGCGGAGCCGACGGTGCGGGCGGGGTTCATGCTCATCCCCGACAGCGGGGCCTCCACGCTGATGTAGGTCGCCACCAGCAGGCCCGCGAAGAGCCCCGTGAGGCGCGCTGCGCGGTCCGTGTTCGAGACGGTCAGCACGACCAGCATGAGGCCGAAGGAGATCACCGCCTCGGCCGCGAAGGCGACGCCGGGCCCGGCGACCCCCGGGACCGTGGTGGCGTAGTTCACGGACGGGTGGGCGAGGGCGCGGCCGAGCGCGAGCGCCACGAGCAGGACCCCGGCGGCGCCCCCCACGAACTGGGCGGCCACGTAGAAGAGGGCATCCCAGCCCCGGACCTTGCCGAGGCGGAAGAAGGTGAGCGTGACTGCGGGGTTGAGGTGCGCTCCGGACCGCTGGCCCCAGGGCGAGTAGATGATCCCGACCGCCGTGAGGCCCATCGCCACCCCTATCAGGAGGCGCCGCAGGAGGGGGTCGGCGATGGCCTGCCGGACGGGCGAGGTCGGGTACTCCAGGAGCACCGTGAAGAGGCACGCCGAGATCATGAAGCCACCGAGTCCCGCGGCTTCCATCAGGTACTCGGGCCAGTGGCGTCTGAGCGCACTGAGCATGGTCGGGGGTTCCTCTGGCGGCGCCCGGTTCAGGCGCGCGGACGCGTCCTGCCCTTGGGGGGGGCGGGGTCCGCGCCCCGGCCTCCTCCCGGCGCGGGTCGGGTCGGCTTCGGCCCCAAGACGTCTTCGACCGCGGCGCGCAGCAGTTCCGCCACGCTCCAGGCCTGGGCGACGCACCCGCGCGGCCGGTGCGGCGCGTCACCGTCGAAGATCTCCGACACTTGCCCGAGGCCGGCGTCGTGCAGGTGCTCGCGGAAGCCGTTGAGTAACGCCGCCGCCCGCTCGCGGGCCGCCGGGCTGCGGCCGTTGACCTTCACGTAGGCGCTGATGAACGGGCCCATGAGCCACGGCCAGACCGGGCCCTGGTGGTAGGCGCCGTCGCGGCTCCGGGGATCGCCCTCGTAGTGCCCCCGGTACTGCGGGTCGCCCGGCGCCAGGCTCCGCAGGCCGTAGGGCGTGAGGAGATCGCGCACCACGACCTCGACCACCCGCCGGGCTCTCTCGTCGGAGAGCAGAGGGTGCGCGAGGCTGAGGGCCAAGATCTGGTTCGGCCGGATGGAGGGATCCCGGTCCTCCCCGTCCACCACGTCGTAGAGACACCCGGCCGCCTCGTTCCAGAAGAGCGGGGTAAAGCTGCGCTGGGCCTGGGCCGCCATCTTGCTGTAGCGGTCCTGGCCCGTCGCGTCGCCGAAGACCTCCGCCAGGTGGGCCATGACGCAAAGGGCGTTGTACCAGAGGGCCTGGATCTCGACCGGCTTGCCGCGCCGGGGCGTCACCACCCAATCCCCGACCTTGGCGTCCATCCAGGTGAGCTGGACGCCCTCCGCGCCTGAGGTGAGCAGTCCGTCCTGGTCCATGCGGATCCCGTAGCGGGTCCCGCGCACGTGCCAGGCGATGATGTCCGCCAGCACGGGGTAGAGGTTCGCCTGGACGAAGGCGTAGTCCTCGGTGTAGTGGAGCAGGGCCCGCACGGCTTCGAAGAACCAGAGCGTGGCATCCACCGTGTTGTACTCGGGTTGCTCCCCCGCGTCGGGGAAGCGGTTCGGGAGCATGCCCTGATCCACGTGGCGCGCGAAGGCCAGGAGGATGCTCTTCGCCACGTCCGCGCGGCCCGTCGCGAGGGTCAGGCCGGGGAGCCCGATCATGGTGTCGCGGCCCCAGTCGCTGAACCAATGGTAGCCGGCGATGACCGTCTTCTGGTCTCCCCGGGCGACGATGTACTGGTCGGCCGCGGCCACCAGCATGCGCGCCACATCGTCCTTGGCGGGAGAGGTGGCGAGGACCGCGTTGCGGCGGATCACCTCCGCCTGGCGGAAGGCGGGAACGAGCCGGATGTCCGTCCGCTCGGTGGAGGCGACGATCGCCGCCTGCGCGCGGCGGGTGAGATCGAAGGTCAGGGTGAACGGGCTGAACAAGTCCTCCCGGAAGTCGAGGCCCCGCTCCCGCTCCACGTCGTACTCGAAGTTGCGATACCAGGTACCCGCTGGGTCCAGGGCGTCGGCGTCGTGCGCGACGTACAGCCGGGGCAGGCCCCCATAGGGGGCAACGCTGGCGAGGTTCGGCTCCGCCTGCACGTGCGGGTCGAGGACGGGGTTCTCGTGGGTCGTGCTGTGGTAGTCGCGAAAGGCGATGAGGGGGCGGACCTCGAGCTGGATGTGGCCGTGGCCGGGTGGGGAACCGGCGGTCGGTCGGTGGGCCGGCCCGCGGAGGGCGTACTGGATGACCGTGCTGTTCGCGCCCTGCCGCATGAACACGGCCTTCTCGATCTCCATCCCTTCAATCACGTACGTGAACACGGGGAACGGGTCGAGCCGGAATTGCTTGAGGTACTGGTAGCCCTGTGGGTGGACGGCGCCGGGATACCGGTTGGCCGAGAGCTCGAAGCGATGCCCATCAATGAGAAGCGTCTCTTCACACTTCGAAAGCAGAACCAGGCGGCCAACCGGTGGCTTCGTGGCGGCCGTGAGGAGGCCGTGGTAGCGCCGGGTGTTGAGCCCGACGATGGTGGAGGAGGCGAAGCCGCCGAGGCCGTTCGTTTCCAGCCACTCGCGGCCGAGCGCCGCGTCCAGATTCCCGCACACCTCGGGACCGAATCGGATCATCCCTGGGTCCTCCTCCGGCCGGCACCCTCCGGCCGCAATCCCGGCCTCTCCCCTTACGCGGCCGGCAACCGTCCCCCGGCCGGCGTGGCCACCGCGGGCCCCTCCGCCTCCCCGTGGGAGACAGCCGGGGCCGGCGCGGTTTGGAACTGGACGAGATCCTTGGAGAAGAGGAGATCCAATGTCCAGTCTAACGCCACACGCAGCTTCTTCTCCAAGCGCGGCAGCTTGCTCAGGTAGATGGACCGCCACAGCAACCAGGCGATGAAGCCCGAGAAGTTGCTTCCCATGATGTTGGCGACGCCGGTCCGTTTCCCAATCGCTGCCAGTTGCCCGATCGTCGCGAAGACAAAAGGCTGCTTCTGCCGGCCCCGCACGGCCGCCTCGATGTTCTTCGCGAGCTGCGTCCCCTGGCGGAGCGCGTGCTGGGCCGTGGGCGGGTAGGGCTTGCCGGTCTTCGGGTCGGGGATCAGGGCGCAATCCCCGAGCGCCCAGACGCCGGGCCAATCCGGCACTTCCATATATTCGTTGGCCACGATGCGGCCTCGCTCCGTTTTGCACGGCAGCGTCTTCAACAGCGGATTCGGGGACGTTCCGGCGGTCCAGACCAGGGTGGTGGTCGGGACCACCGTGCCGTCGCTGAGGTGCACGCCGTGGTCGGAGTAGCTGGTCACCCCGGTCCGAAGCCGAATCTCGACCTTCCGCTCGGCCAGCTTCTGCTGCGCGTAGGCGCCGAGCCCCGGCCCCAGCTCGGGCAGAAGCGCCGGGCCGAACTCCACCAGGACCACCCGGAGCATCTCCTCGCGCAGGTGGGGGTAGAAGGGGATCGCCTCCCGGAGGAAGTCGTTGACTCCGGCGATGGTCTCGACGCCCGCGAACCCTCCGCCGGCGACAACGACCGTCAGCAGCGCCTCCCGGGCGTCGGGGAAGCACTCGAAGTCTGCCGCCTCGAGGTTCTCGATGAGGCGGTTCCGGACGGCGATCGCATCCCCCAGGGATTTCATCGTCAGGGCGCGCTCTTCGAGGCCGGGGAGCTTGTAGAAATTCGTGATGGACCCGAGGGCGATCACGAGGTGGTCGTACTCCAGCTCGTGGTGGTGGTGCTCCGCGCCGTGGGAGACGCTCATGCGCCGCCCCGGCAGGTCAATGGCCTCGACGAGCCCCTGGAAGAACTTCACGCGGCGCAGGAGCTTGCGGTAGGGGTTGACGATGTGCGTGATGTCGAGGTCACTGGCCGCCACCTCGTGGAGCATCGGGGTGAAGAGGAAGAAGTTCTCTCGGTTGACGAGCGTCACCTCGACCTCCGGGTCCCGGGCCAGCGTCTTCTCCAGTCGGAGCGCCGTGTAGAGGCCCCCGAACCCGCCGCCGAGGATCACGATCCGTGTCGGTCCGCTGGCACCCATCCGTGGCGATCCTCCCCCGGGCTGCCGCCGGGACCGAAGTTCAGACCGGCGCGACCTCGCAGAAGACCTTGATGGCTCCCTTGGCCGTGGTGAGCTTCTCGAATAGCTCCTGGAAGTTCTCCAGGCCCTTAACGGGATGCGTGAGGAGGCGCCGGAGCCACCCAGGGTACTCGGCCTCGGCCTGCGCCAGGTCGCGGACGCCCATTTCGAAGTACTCCCGGCTGGCGTTGACCGTCCCGACCATGACCTTGTTCCCGAGGACGAACTCCAGGTTGATCTTGTCGGCCGGGACCTCGACTTTCCGGTTCCCGCCGGTGACGCTCGAGAGAACCAGGACGCCGTTCTTGGCGAGGGCCTGCATGCTCTCGAACACGATCGGGGAGAAGCCGGTGCCCTCGAAGATGATGTCGAACCGCCCGAGGGCCTTGACCGCCTCGAGGACCGGGAGGTCCTGGGTGGACTCGTACCGGCCGCCGATCGCCTCGATCAGGTCCGCGTTGAGGTAGGGCTTGCGGGTGAGCCCGAAGGTCGTCACCTCGAGCCCGCGCAGGCGCAGGACGAGGGTGGCCAGCAGCCCGATCGTCCCGGCCCCCATCACGGCCGCCCGTCGGGGGTGCCAGACGCGGAGGCGGCGCTGGATCTCGTAGGCCTGGGCGATGCCCTTCTCCACGACGGTCGTCGGCTCTAGGAGGACGCCGACCTCCCGCAGGCCCTGCGGCATCTTCACCAGAAACTCGGGCTCGTCCACGTAGTACTCGGTGAGGAAGCCATGGACCCGGCTGATGCCGTGCTCGAAGTAGGTGTCGTCGGTCGTCATGTCGGGGGTGCCGATCTGGTCGTAGATGCTCGTGCCCGGGTGGCGGACGATCGCGACCACGTAGTCGCCGCGCTTCAGTTCGGTGACGTTCGGCCCGACCGCCTCCACCTGGCCGAAGCTCTCGTGGCCGAGGACCAGGAAGTCGGACCCCTTCGGCGCCGCCCCGTACTCGCCGGCGTTGATCTCCCGGTCCGTGCCGTCCACCCCGACGCGCAGCACCCGGACCAGCACCCCCCGGCCGCTCCCGATGTCGGTCACCTTCGGTTTGGGCAGCTCGGCCAGGTGCACGCTGTTCGGGTTTCCGGGAAATACCGCGATCGCTTTCATCGGTGTGTTCCCCCTCCTCCGTTGCGAGGCGTTCAATTACCCGGCCGGATTCCCATCCGTGCCAGCTCCGCCAGGACCCGCTCCGACTCCCCCCAGTCGCTCCACCCGACCCCGTGCACGGGGAGGACGGCGAGGTTGGGCCGGGAGCCCGCCAGGATGTAGTCCGAGAAGTTCATGGGCGGCAGCGCGGCGTAGAGCGCCCGCACGGCCTCCGCCTCCTCGGGCCTCCCGAGCGCTGGCCGCACCCGAAGAAAGGCCTCGTACAGGCCGGGAGCGGTGCTCCGGATGAGTGCCAGGAAGGCTGAGACGGCGCCCACCATGACGAAGGTGTTCCACAGACCGCCCCGCGCCATGAGCGTCCGGGCCAGTGGCGGGGACGGCTTCTCCCAGAACCGGCTGACCCGGAAGAGCGGGCACGGGCCGTCCGCCGGGATCGTCTCGGCGGGCTCGATCCACCCGTACTCCGTCTCCGGGGTGTCGGGCGCGGCGCCCAGGAGGATGACCAGGTCCGGCCGGGCCGCGACCTCCTCGAGGGCGGCCGCCACGTGGGCCATGAAGGCCCCGTCATCGGAGAAGAAATGATCGGACGGAAGGATAACCACAGGGTCGTCCGGAGCCTGGAGGGCGAGGCGGAGCAGCCCGTAGAGGATCGCCGGGGCCGTGCTCCGGTTCGCCGGCTGGACGATCAGGCAGCCCGGCGCCGCGTCGGCCAGGAGGGGGGCGTAGTACCGCTCGTGGCTTTGGGTGAGCACCAGCAGGGTCCGGCGGGGCGGGACCAGCAGCGCCGTCCGCCGGCGGGTCCGGTCGAGGAGGGTCTCGGTCCCGACGAGTGGGCAGAACTGCTTGGGCCGCTCGTCCCCGGAGATGCGCCGCGTCAGGGGGCGCAGCCGAGTGCCATCCCCCCCGGCCAGGATCAGCGCCCAGCCGCGCCGCCGGTCGGAGGGGGCCCCCGGCCTCGGGTTGCTTCCGTTCTCTCCTTCGGCACGATCCGCCATCGCCAGGTTCCCCCCCCACCTCAGACCGCGTATCGGAGCAGGCGGACCCAAGTCGCCGGGGAAGCCGCCGCCTGGCGGCGCAGTGCCGGCTCCAGCCAGCGGTCCACCCCGAGGACCCGTCCGGCCCCGCAGAAGGCGAAGCAGAACTGGGGCAGGGTGAGCAGCGGCCAGATCCAAACCCACTCCCCTGGGACGGCGAACCCCCCGAGCGCGATGTTCACCTGCCAGAGGAAGCCTCCCAGGCCGGCCAGCCGGGTGAGGATTCCGAACAGGAGCAGCACCCCGAGGCCCAGCTCCGTCAGGAACGTGAGGGTCCCGAAGAAGGTGAAGTTGGGTAAGACGACCTGCTTCAGGAACGCCGCGTACAAGGGGATGGCCGGGTGGGCGATCTCCTTCTCGATGAAGCCGTACAGCCAGCCGAACCGGTGCCCCTCCGTGATGACCCAGGGGGCCTTCTGCCAGGCCATGTCGAGGTACATGAGGCCGAAGGCGATCCGGAAGAGGGCGAGGGGCCAGATGGGACCAAGGTTCGGATTCTCATAGGGTTCTGCCGACATGGCATCTCCTCCACGTTAGCGGGCCCCGGCGGGCACGCCCCTATCTCGCGCGCCCCCGTTGCCTCCTCACCCCGGCTGCCGCCGCGCGAGCAAGGGCCAGACGGGGGCGGGCGATGGCGAGGACGAGCGTGGCCACGATCACGATGAAAAGACCGATCCCCGTCATCTGCTCGCCTCCTGTCCGATGCGCAGTCTTTGGAGAGGGCCAGGCGTTCTTGCTTCTGGAATCTGACAACTGGTGGTTAGACGCTGGGCGGCGGGCAGAGGATGCAGGGCATCGCGTTCCCCTGGGGGGTCAGCGGGAAAGCGGGGTGGCGCGGGCGGGCTCCTGGCCGCCCAGGAGCTCCGCCCAGCGCGCCGGCGGGATCGCCAGGGCGGCCTCCACCACCCGCGGGTCGAGCTGCTTGCCCGCCTCCCGTCGCAGCTCCTCCAGCGCCTCAGACACCTGGCGAGCGCTCCGGTGCGGCCGGTCGTGGGTGATGGCGTCGAGCGTGTCCACCACGGCGAAGATCCGGGCAGTGAGCGGGATCTCCTCGCCCCGCAATCCCTGCGGGTAGCCCTTCCCGTCGTAGCGCTCATGGTGCCCGCCCACCACGTCAAGGGCCGGGGTCAAGAGGGGGACCGTCTCCAGGATGTCCACGCCCCATGCGGGATGCTGCTCGACGACGCGGCGCTCCTCGGGCGTAAGGGGACCGGCCTTCTGGAGCAGCGCCTCGGGGGTGCGGATCTCGCCGATGTCGTGCAGGAGCGCGCCCAGCTCCAGGGCCTCGCGCTGGATCGGGGAGAGCTCCAGGCGCTCCGCCACGGCCAGCGCCGCGCCGGCCACCCGCGAGAGGGCTCCGGCCTCGCCGCCGCGGGCTTCCAGCGCCCGAACCAGGACGTCCACCATGCTGCGGTGGGAGACGTGGAGGCGCTCGACCATGAGGTGGAACACGTTGCCGAGCAGGCCGATCTCGTCCCGGGCGGCGATGCGGACCCGGCTGCTGAGGTCCCCCTCGACCACCCGCCGCGCCAAGGCCGCGACCTGGGCCACCGGGCGCGTGATCTGGCGGGCCAGGAGGACCCCGGCAAACAGGGCCAGCACCGCGCCGGCAAGCGAGTGGAGGTACAGCCGGCGCCGGACCGCCCCGAGCTCCGCGAGGTAGACGTCGGCCCGGAAGTCCACGTCCAGGGCGGCCACGGTCCGGCCCGCCGCGTCCCGGATCGGGGCGAATGCCGTCATCCAGGTGCCGTGCTCGTTCACGTAGACGTCCGTGTAGGCGGCGGTGCTCTCCGCGAGCACGCGGTGCAGGATGGGACGGATCTCCGGCGCGAGCCGATACCGTTTGCCGACCGGCTCCTGTCCGTGGGTGATGACGGCGAACCGGGCCTCGTCCCCCTCGACGTCCAAGAGGGTATAAACCGGGTCCGCGAGCCGGTTCGTCTCCTGGATCTTCCGGAGCTGCGCGCGGATCGTCGCGTACGCCGTCGTGTCGTTTCGGCCGGCCTGCATCACCGCCCGGTGCAGGTCCCCGTCCACCAGCAGGGCGCCGGTGCGCGCGATGTTCAGCAGGAGGCCTCCGAGAGACTGCCGCAGCCATCGGTCCTGGGCCCGGTACTGGAGGAGGCCGCTCAGCAGAATGCCGAGGGCGGTGAGCAGCAGAACGCTGGCGCCCAGGCGCCAGGCCAGCCGGCGCCAGACCGGCAAGCGCGCCTGCATCGGTGTTCCCGCGCCGCGTCCTTCCATGTCAGGCCCCCCGTCCCTCGTCCAGCGCCAGCTCGGACACATCCCGCTCGAAAAACAGCTCGACCGTCCAGTCCAGGACCACGCGCAAGCGGGCTGCCACGGCCGGCAGCTTGAGCATGTAGACCGTCTTCCACAGGAACCAGGCGGGGAACCCAACCAGCTTGATCCCCCGCAGGTCGGCCACCGCGGTCCGCCGGCTGAGGGGCACCATCTCGCCCAGCACCCGGAACCGGAACGGGCGTCTCGCGCGACCGGTCAGCTCCGCCTCGAGTTGTCCGGCGAGCGCCCGCGCCTGGCGGATCGCCACCTGGGCCGTTGCTACGTACGGCTGTCCGGTGCCCGGGTCGGTCTGGGCCGCGTTGTCGCCGAGCGCGTAGACGTCCCGCACCCCGTTGACCTCGAAGAACTCGTTTACCAGCAGCCGGCCGTCCTTGGCCTTGGCGACCGGCAGGTTGGCCACCACCGGGCTCACCCGGTTCCCGGCCGTCCAGATGACGCAGTGGCTGGGGGTGACCCGTCCGTCCTGGAGGGTCAGCCCGTCCGCGGAGACTGCCGCCGCCCGGGCCGTCTCGAGCTCGATCCCTCGCCCGAGGAGCTGCTCTTTCGCGTAGGCGGCGAGGTTGGTCGCGGTCTGGGGGAGAATCGCGCTGCCGACTAGGACGAGGCGGACGGTCTCCCGGGGGATCGAGGGGTAGTGACGGAGGAGGATCCCGCGGGTCAGCTCCTCGAGGGCGGCCATGAGCTCCGTGCCCGCGTGCCCGGCTCCCACCACGACAAAGGTCAACAGGCGCTGCCGCGCCCACGGGTCGTCGGTCAGGGCGGCCGCCTCGAAGAGGTCAATCACCCGGTTCCGGATCACGACGGCGTCCCCCACTCCCTTGAAGGTCAGGGCGTGCTCCGCCGCGCCGGGTACCAGGGCCACGTTGGGAGTCGCACCGAGGGCCAGCAGCAGGCGGTCGTAATGCACCTGCTGGCGGACCGGGGACCGGCGATGGCGGGCGACGAGCCGCCGCCGCTCAAGGTCAACGGCCTCCACCCGCATCTCGCCGAACTCGATCCCCCAGGCGCCGCACAGGGGCCGGATCGGGTAGAGGACGTGGCGGGTCTCCACGGCCCCGGTGGCGGCCTCGGCCAGCATGGGGGTGAACAGGAAGAAGTTCTTGTCGCTCACCAGCGTGATGTGGACCGGCAGGAGGCCGGCGCACCGCTTGGCCAGCTCGAGCGCGGTGGTGACGCCGGCGAACCCGCCCCCCAGGATCACGATGCGCGGAGCCAGCGACGTGGAGGGCCGGGCCAGCACGCGGCCGGCGGCCGGCCGCGCGGTCATCTGCTGGGGAACCATCATGGCGACCTCCGCGCCGGGGCGGGATGCCCGCGCCGGCCGGGCTCAGGCTGCCAGGCGGCGGCCGTAGTGCGCGGCGCCGATCAGCGGCGCATCGGGGTTCAGGGCGACCTTCACCTCGATCGTCCGCATCAGGTCGGTGAGGCGCCCCTTCTCGGTGAAGGCGCGAACGAAGGTGCCATCCTGGAGCTTGGGGAGGATCTTCGGGGCGATCCCGCCGCCGACGTACACACCCCCCACCGCCAGACACCGCAGGGCCAGGTTGCCGGCCTCCGCCCCGTAAATGGTGACGAACAGGTCCAGGCTCGCGGTGCACAGGGGAGAGCCGCCGGCGAGGGCCAGGCGGGTGATGGTCGCGCTCGGGTCGCCGCTCGCCAGTTGCTCTTTGAGCCAGGTGGGCTCCTCCGCAAATCCACTGTCGCGGAGAAAGCGGTAGATGTTGAAGAGCCCGGGACCCGACAGGAGCCGCTCGTAGCTCACGTGGCCGAACTCCCGTCGCAAGGAGCCGAGCAGCTCCGCCTCCAGCTCGGTCCGCGGGGCGAAGTCGGCATGTCCCCCCTCGGAGGCGATGGGGTGGTACCTGTCCCCGTCCCAGTGCAGCATGGCCTCGCCCAGGCCAGTGCCCGCGGCGATCACGGCGATGTTGCCCCGTCGCGGGCCCGCGCCCGGGTGCAGGGTCCGAAGGTCACCCGGTGCGAGGAACAGCATCCCATAGGCCGCCGCCTCCAGGTCGTTGAGGAGCTTCGCCCGGGGCGCCCCCACCGTCCGGGCCAGGGCCACCTCGTCCAGCTCCCAGGGGAGATTGGTGGTCTTGCTGCGCCCGTTCACCACCGGCCCGGCCACGCCGAAGCAGGCGGCGCGGATCGCCGGTCGGGACCCGCGCCCCAGGAACTGGTCGAGGATCTCTTCCAGCGCCCCGTGGCTGCGGCTCGGGAACGTCTCCTCGCGGGCCGCGCGGAGCGTTCCCCCGGCCTCCTCGAAGAGGCCGATGACGGTCTTGGTCCCCCCGATGTCGCCGGCGAGGATCACGGGGCCTTCCCCGCGTAGATGTGCATGATGGTCTTCAGAAACTCGAGGGCTTCGGCCCGCGGCCGCTGGAACGAGTTCCGGCCGATGATCGAGCCGAAGCCGCCGCCCTCGCGGATGGCCCGGACTTCGTCGAAGACCGTCTTGTCCTCTTCCTTGGCCCCTCCCGAGAAGATCACGATCCGGCGCCCGTCGAAGGTGCTCTGCACAACGTGCCGGACCCGCTCCGCGAGGGTGCCGATTGGCACCCGCGTCTTGTCGTACACCTTCCGGGCCGCCTCCTGCGCGACGTGGGCCGTGGGGAGCTTGACCTTGACGACGTGCGCGCCGAGCTGCGCCGCGATGTGGGCCGCGTAGGCGGTCACGTCAATCGCCGTCTCCCCTTCCTTGGTGAGGCCGGAGCCGCGCGGGTACGACCACACGATCACCGCCAGGCCCACCCCCTTCGCCTCGGCCGCAATGGCGCGCAGCGCCTGGTACATCTCCAGGCGGTGGGCGGAGCCGGGGTAGATGGTATAGCCGACCCCGACGCAGCCCAGGCGCAGCGCGTCCTGCACGCTCCCGGTGATGGCCTGGTCCGGGTCTTTCTCATCGAGCAGAACATCGTGATTGTTGAGCTTGAGGATCAGCGGGATCTCGCCGGCAAACTCCGCCGCGCCGGCCTCCAGGAACCCCAGCGGCGCGGCGTAGGCGCTGCAGCCCGACTCGACGGCGAGATCGAAGTGGTAGTGCGGGTGGTAGCCGGGCGGGTTCATGGCGAAGCTGCGCCCGGGGCCGTGCTCGAAGCCCTGGTCCACGGGCAGGATGACCATCTTCCCCGTCCCGCCCAGGGTTCCGTGATTCAGCATGCGGGCGAGGTTCGTGAGGATGCCGGGGTTCTGCCCGGCGTACCCGCCCAGGATCTCCTTGACGCGCTTGTTCATAGCCGCCCCCTTCCGGCGCCGATCCCGGCGTTCACCGCTTTCCCTGGTGGAACTCCTCTGCCAGCGCGACGTCTTCCGGGCTCCCGATGAGGAGCGGAACCCGCTGGTGGGGAGAGGTCGGCTGGACCTCGAGGATCCGCTCCGCACCCGTACTGGCCCGGCCGCCGGCCTGCTCGGCGACGAAGCCGAGGGGTGCTGCCTCGTACAGCAGCCGGAGCTTCCCCGCGGGCGGCTTCGCTCCGTCCCCCTCGGCGGGGTAGAGGTAGATGGCGCCCTCCAGGAGGGTGCGGTGCAGGTCCGCGACGAGGGAGCCGACGTACCGGAGGGAGTAGGGCCGGCCGGTGGCCCTGTCCGCGGTGCGCAGGTGCTCGACGAGGCGGCGCGTCTGCGGGTCCCAGCGGTGAACGTGCCCCTCGTTGACGCTGTACGTCTTCCCCCGCCCCGGGATCCGGATGCCCTCGTGCGAGAGAAGGAACTCCCCGATGGTCGGGTCGAGGGTAAACCCGTTGACGCCGTCGCCGCCCGTGTACACGAACACCGTGCTCGGGCCGTACATCGCGTACCCGGCCGCCACCTGTGCCGTGCCCCGCTGGAGCAGATCGGCCGCCACGTGCTCCGGCCCCTGGCCTGTCCGTCGCCGAATCGAGAAGATCGTCCCCACCACCCCGTTGATGTCAATGTTCGACGAGCCATCCACCGGGTCGAAGCAGACCACGTACTTCGCCCGCTCGCACGCCTTGCCGAAGTGCAGGGGCTCGTCCATCTCCTCCGACACCAGGGTGCAGACCAGACCGCTTTCCTCGAGGGCGTCCACCATGATCCCGTTGGCGAGGAGGTCGAGCTTCTTGACCTGTTCCCCCTGGACGTTCACCGTCCCCGTTGCGCCCAGGGTGCCGGCCAGGGCAGCCCGCCCGATCTCGCGGGCGATCACCTTGCAGGCGAGGCTGATCTGGGTGAGAAGGGCGGTGAACTCCCCGCTCGCCTCGCCCTGCGCGCGCTGGGTCTGAAGGAGGTGCCGGGGCAGCGTCACGCCCTTGCCGCTCATGACGGGGGCCTCCCCCTCCCGGCAAGCCGGCTGGCGGCGGCCCGGTCCACGAGCCAGACCAGGCGTCCGGCCGTCGGCCGGATGAGCTGCGCGGGGAGCCGCTCCGGGTCGGCCGGCCCCTCGAGCACCTCCTGGAGCGCGGCGGCCTTGTCGTCCCCCGCGACCAGGAACAAGATCGTCGAACCCCAATTGATGACGGGCGCGGTGAGCGTCAGGCGGTCCGCCTGGAGCTTAGGGACGCGGTTGCACATTACCCAGCGCTGCTGCTCCCGCACGGCCTGGGTGTGGGGGAACAGCGACGCGGTGTGGCCGTCCGCCCCCATGCCGAGCAGCACCAGATCGAAGCGCGGCAGTGCCCTCGGCCCCGGGAACGCCGTCCGGAGCCGCTCTGCGTACTCGGCGGCGGCGCGCTCGGGGTCGGGGTCCTCCCCGCGCATCCGATGGATCTGCTCGGACGGGATCGGGAGGTGCCGGAGGAGAGCCTCGTGCGCCATCCGGTAGTTGCTCTCCGGGTGGTCGGGCGGAACGCAGCGCTCGTCCCCCCAGAAGACATGGGTCTCCCGCCACGGGAGGTGCCTGTGGTGCGGCTCGGTGGCGAGGAGCGCGTAGAGGAGCTTCGGGGTCGTTCCACCCGCGAGGGCGACGGTGAGGCGGCCGGCGCGGGCGAGCGCCTCCCCCGCGGCCTCCGCGAATCGCTCCGCGGCCTCCCGGGCAAGCGCCGCCGGATCGGCCACCACGGTGATCCCCGCGGCCGGGCCTGCGGCCTCCCGCATGCGTTGCGGTCCCCTCATGGGTTCGCCCACTCCCGGCCGTCGCCCTGGATGAAGCGGTCGGCCTCCTTCGGACCCCAGCTCCCGGCCGGATAGTAGGCCAGACCGTTCCGGCTGGCAGCCGCCCACGCCTCGAGCACCGGGGTCACCAGCGCCCAGGCGGTCTCCACCTCATCGCGACGGATGAACAGCGTCGAGTCGCCCAGCATGCAGTCCAGCAGCAGCCGCTCGTACGCCTCCGCCGGCTCGACCCCGAAGGTGTCCCGGTAGACAAAGCCCAGCCGGGCCGGCACCAGGCTGATCCGCGGCCCCGGGGGCTTCAACCCCACCCGCAGCGAGATCCCTTCGTCCGGCTGGATGCGGAGGGTGAGCCGGTTCGGTTCGATCACGTCCCGGTCCGCGTGGGCGGCGTGCTCCGCCTGCTGGAACAGCAGCAGGGGGGGCCGCCGATACTGGATGGTCACCTCCGTGACCCGCTTCGGCAGGGCCTTGCCCGTGCGTAAATAGAACGGCACGCCGGCCCAGCGCCAGTTATCAATCTCCAGGTGCAGGGCCGCGTACGTCTCCGTGGGGGTCTCCTCGCCTACGCCCAGCTCGTCGGCATAGGCGGGGATCTTTTTCCCGCGGAGCACCCCGCTCACGTACTGCGCCCGGATCGTCAGGTCCCCGGCGCGGGATGCCGGGATGGGCCGGATCGCCCGCAGGACCTTGACCTTTTCATCCCGGACCGCGTCCGCCTCGAAGGTGGCCGGCGGCTCCATGGCGACCAGCGACAGGAGCTGGAGCATGTGGTTCTGCACCATGTCCCGCATGGCCCCGGCGGTGTCGTAGAACCCACCGCGGCCCTCGACACCGAGGTCCTCTCCCACGAGGAGTTGCACGTGGTCCACGTACCGCCGGTTCCAGAGCGGCTCGAAGATGCTGTTCCCGAATCGGAACGTCAGGATGTTCTGGACCGTTTCCTTTCCCAGGTAGTGGTCAATCCGATAGACCTGCCGCTCGCGGAAGACCCGGTGGATGTCCGCGTTCAGGGCCCGGGCCGTCGCCAGGTCGCGTCCGAACGGCTTCTCGATGATGATCCGGCTCCAGCCGCGACCGTCGGGCGCAGCGCCGCCGTCGGGCTGCCCGTCCCAGGCCTCACTCACCAGTCCGGCGGCCCCCAAGCGGGTCACGATGGGAGCGTACGCGTTGGGGGGTGTGGCCAGGTAGTACACCCGGTTCCTGCCGGCCCCGTTCTTTCGATCCAGCTCTCCCAGGAGGTCCCGGAGCCGGTCGTAGCCCCCGGGCTCTTCGAACGAGGCCGCCACGTAGTGGAGGCCCCGCGCCAGGCGGTCCCAGACCTCCGGCTTCGGGGGGCGATGCCGGGAAAACTGCTGCACCGCCGCCTTCATCTCGTCGCGGAACGCCTCGTCGCTCTTCTCCCGCCGCGCGAACCCGACCACCGCAAACCGGTCCGGCAGCAGGCCGTCGTGGGCCAGGGCGGAGAGGGCCGGCAGCAGCTTCCGCTTCGTCAGGTCCCCCGAGGCCCCGAAGATCACCATCACACATGGGTCCCCGGCCCGATGGGGCGTGCCGGAGCTCGCCAGCTCCGCGTGCGTCAAGGCGCCCCGCCCGGCGTCGCTCACGGCTATCCTCCTGCCGGGCGTTCGACGTGCCCGCCGAACTTCTGCCGCATGGCCGAGAGCACCTTCTCTGCGAAGGTATGCTCCTGGCGCGAACGGAAGCGCGCATAGAGCGACGCCGAAAGCACGTCGGCCGGCACGGCTTCCTCGATGGCCGCCATGATGGTCCACCGCCCCTCCCCGGAGTCCTGGACGATGCCGGTGTAGTCGGACAGCGTCGGGTTCTCGGCGAGGGCCAGCGCCGTCAGGTCGAGCAGCCAGGAGCCGACGACGCTCCCGCGCCGCCACACCTCGGCAATGTCGGGGAGGTTCATCTCGTAGCGCAGATCCTCAGGCAGGTCCTTCGACCTGGCGTTGAGCAGGATGTCGAACCCTTCGGCATAGGCCTGCATCAGGCCGTACTCGATCCCGTTGTGCACCATCTTGACGAAGTGGCCGGCGCCGGACGGGCCGCAGTGCAGGTAGCCGTGCTCCGCCGTCCCGGCCCGCTTCTCGCGCCCGGCCGTGCGCGGCACGTCGCCGATCCCCGGGGCGAGCGTCTTGAAGATCGGGTCGAGACGCCGGACGACCTCCTTCTCGCCGCCGATCATCAGGCAGTAGCCCCGCTCGATCCCCCACACGCCCCCGCTCGTGCCGACGTCCACGTAGTGGATCCCCTTCCCCTTGAGCATGGTCATCCGGCGCACGTCGTCCTTGTAGAAGGAGTTGCCGCCGTCAATAATCGTGTCCCCGCGCGCCATCCGCGCCGCCAGGTCCGT